>CAVFSQ010000001.1:0-11699 GCA_963625145.1 Bacteroidaceae bacterium
TGCGACACCAACGACAACGGAGACTGCTATGGACGACGACAACAACAACAGCAACATCAGCAATATAGTCTGCGTGGGCTATGCCAATTCCCAAAGCGAGACATGGAAAAAGGAATGCAACCTTGCATATCCCGAAGACAACGCATGGAGCCATTACCCCATCACAGAGGAAACCCCGCGCACCCTTCCCTACTTCAGCGAAATGAGCATGGTGCGCTACGACGACAACCTCTACGTCTATGGTGTCGAGAGCGACTCAGCGAAAGTTTACATCAGCGTAGACGGGGCCAGGACATGGGATTTGTCCACACTCCATTCAATACTTCCGGAAAACATCGGTAAGCCGTCGGCCATATGCTCCGCAACCGACAGCAACGGAAACGTATGGCTTGCGTGCCAAGGCACCGGAATACTTTGGAAAGGATATCTCAACCGTCTGAAAGCTGCCAAGAACAACTGACAAGACGATGAAAAAAGCGGCAATCATCTTCGTTGCGGCGCTTTGCTGCCTGAACACGGCAAAGGCGCAGGACGACGTGGACTACCGTTACGAAATAGGAGCCGCACTGGGGGGAAGCTTTTATCGGGGACAACTTAACCACAAGTTCTTCGGACAACTTGGAGTTGCTGGAGGAGCAACGGCTCGGTGGAACATCAACCCATACATGTCAGTTAAGGCACTGCTCGACTACGCATCGGCAAAAGGCTCAACCGACAACATCAACGAGTTTTTCCAACCTGACCCCAACAGCGACCAGACTTCAACCGAGAAGCGCAGCTACAGTTTCAGTGACGGAATTGTAGATTTTAGCGTAACCTACGAGTACAACTTCTGGCCGTTCGGACTGCACCACGGATATCAGGGAAGACAGCGCATAACGCCATATGCCCAAATAGGACTGGGAGCATGCTATGGCAAAGCCGACAAAGCATTCACTTTCCAAATTCCGATAGGCGTAGGAATGAAATACAAGTTGAAGCCCCGGGTAAACTTCGGTTTCGACTGGCTCTACCACATAACGCTGAGCGACGCGCTCGACGGATTCGAAACGCCCCACGGAGTAAAATCCACAGGGTTTGCCAACAAGGACAGCTACTGCACCGCACTGTTCTACATAAGCTACGAGTTCTCGGCCCGATGCCCACAATGCAACAAAAACGACTGACAGAAACAACCGCGACATACAAATATATAAACGACATGAGCGTACCGCAACTTGACATGCAGCGCATACCGCGCCACGTAGCCGTAATAATGGACGGCAACGGCCGTTGGGCCGTGAAACGCGGTCTGCCGCGCACGGCAGGCCACAAGCAAGGCGTGGAAACCGTAAAACGCATCACAGAAGAAGCTGCAAGACTAGGTGTGGAATACCTTACGCTCTACACCTTCTCCACCGAAAACTGGAATCGGCCTTCCGACGAAGTGTCTGCCCTGATGTCACTTGTACTGACATCGCTGCAGGAAGAGTTGTTCATGCGCAACAACATCCGCTTCCGTGTTATCGGCGACATAAGGAAACTCCCCATCGAAGTGCAAAAGAAGCTACAGCAATGCGAATGCGACACCATAGGCAACACCAAAATGACTCTTGTGGTGGCACTGAGTTACTCGTCACGCTGGGAGATTGCCGCTGCCGCAAGAAGCATTGCCGCCGAAGTTGAGCGCGGAACACTGAAACCGGCAGAAATCGATGAAGCTACCTTTGAGCGCCACCTCGCCACGACATTCATGCCCGACCCAGAACTGCTGATACGCACCGGAGGGGAAATAAGGCTCAGCAACTACCTGCTATGGCAATGCGCATACTCCGAACTGTATTTCTGCGACACATTTTGGCCGGATTTCGATGAAGAGCAGCTACGCACCGCAATAGTCCACTACCAGCAGCGCCAACGGCGTTTCGGGAAAACCGGTGAACAAGTAACCCAAAACAGCAACAACCAACAGCAAGACTGAAAGCAACAACAAAGCCAGTGCATGCGCAACAGCGGTGTGCACCGCAACCTAAAGAAATGAAACAAGCAACCAAAATATCAGTGCTGACATTCGCCGTATTTCTGACGGCGTCAATCGGCCGCGCCGCACTCTCACGCGACAGTGTGATAGTAAACCCTGACATAGTCTATTCAACGAAGCAGAACAGTTATCTGCTTGGCGGTTTCACCATCAGCGGAGTGACGAACTACGACGAAGAACTGCTAAGAAACATTTCGGAGTTAAAAGTAGGCCAGGTGATAACCGTGCCGGGAGCCGACATAACAAATGTAGTGCAGCGCTATTGGAAACAAAAGATATTCAGCGACGTATCAATTTCGGCCGACAGTATCGTCGGCAACAAGATTTTCCTACACATAAAACTCACTGCACGCCCGAAAATATCATCGATAAACTACCACGGGGTCAAGAAGTCGCAGCGCGAAGACCTTGAAGAGCGTCTTGGTCTGAAGGCTGGAAGTCAGGTTTCGCCCGACATTCTCGACCGCGCCAAGATCATCATAAAGCGATATTACGAAGAAAAAGGCTTCAAAAACGCCACAGTCGACATCGTGCAGCAGGACGACGTTTCGGCAGCGAACCAAGTGATAATAGACATCAACATCGACCGGAACGAGAAAATCAAGGTGAAGCACATATATTTCACCGGAATCGAGCAGGGCAATGTCAAGAAGTTGAAACGCGCCATGAAGAAAACACACGAGGTGAACAAACTTGCAAACATGTTCCGCGCCAAGAAGTTCCTGCCCGAAGAATATAAGAAAGACAAAGGATTCATCATCGACAAATACAACGAATGGGGCTTCCGCGATGCCATCATCACCAAAGACAGCATTACGCCATACGACGAGAAGCACGTTGATCTGCATATCGACATCGAGGAAGGCCGCAAATACTACCTGCGTAACGTAAACTGGGTGGGTAACACTGTATACAGTTCCGAATCGCTGGCCCGTGCATTCAAGATGAAAAGCGGTGACGTATACAATCAGTCGCTTATGAAAAAGCGACTCAACGATGACGAAGATGCCATCGGCAACCAATATTACAACAACGGATACGTGTTCTACAACCTCAATCCAGTGGAAACCAACATCGACGGCGACTCGGTAGATCTGGAAATGCGCATATACGAAGGACAGCAGGCCACGCTCAACCATATAAGAATCACAGGCAACAAGCGGGTATACGAGAACGTGGTGCGCCGCGAACTGCGAACCAAACCCGGCGACCTCTTCAGCAAGGAAGCCGTGATGCGTTCGCTTCGCGACCTTGCATCGCTCAATTTCTTCGATCCCGAAAAGATAGAGCCCGACATCAAGCCCGACCAAGAAAACGGAACCGTAGATATCAACTACAACCTAGTGCCGAAACCAAGTGACCAGGTGCAGATATCGTTCGGTTGGGGACAGACCGGAATAGTGGGAACCGTAGGCCTCAAGTTCACGAACTTCTCAATGCAGAACCTTTTCAACAGCAAGAACCGCCGCGCCCTTTTCCCGCAAGGCGACGGACAGCAACTGTCACTCTCTGCACAAACCAACGGTACCTACTACCAGAACTACTCTTTCAATTTCCTTGACCCGTGGTTTGGAGGGAAGCGCCCGAATTCGCTCTCGCTGTCGGCCTTCTTCTCGAAGCAAACCGATGTAAACAGCAACTACTACAACAGCTCCTACTGGAACAATTACCAAAGCTATCTTTACGGCTACGGAACATCGGGCGGCTACTACAACAACTACAGCTACTACGACCCCGACAAATATGTCAAGATATACGGTGTTTCACTCGGATGGGGCAAGCGTCTGCGCTGGCCCGACGACTACTTCTCTCTTACTGCCGAAGCCACATTCCAAAGATACGACCTCAAGTCGTGGTAGTATTTCATCATCACCGACGGTGTCTGCAATAACTTCAACGTAAGCCTGACGCTTTCGCGCAACTCCACCGACAACCCAATTTTCCCGCGCAAAGGCTCCGACTTTGTGCTTTCAGTAGCAGCCACCCCTCCCTACTCGCTTTGGGACAACAAAGACTACAAATCGCTGGCACTCGACTACCGCTCTTCGTCATACAACCGCGAGATGCAGGAAAAGTACCGCTGGGTGGAATACCACAAATGGAAATTCAAGTTGCGCACCTACACGGCCCTTACCGGCAAGAACAAATGCCCGGTACTCATGACGCGTACGGATTTCGGCATTCTCGGCCACTACAACAAATACAAAAAGTCACCCTTCGAGACATTCTATATGGGCGGTGACGGAATGTCGGGATATTCGTCGGGCTACGCCACCGAAACCATCGGATTGCGCGGCTACGAAAACGGATGCCTCACCCCCTACGGTTCAGAAGGCTACGCCTACAGCCGTCTTTCGGTCGAGTTGCGCTATCCCCTCATGCTCAAGGGGCAGACCAACATCTACGCCCTCGCGTTTGCCGAAGGCGGCAACGCATGGACCGACGTCAAGAAATTCAATCCGTTCGACATGAAGCGCTCGGCTGGCGTAGGCGTGCGTATCTACCTACCCATGGTAGGACTTATGGGCCTCGACTGGGCCTACGGCTTCGACAAGGTATTCGGATCGGCCAAAAACGGCGGTTCGCACATTCACTTCATCATTGGCCAGGAATTCTAAAACACACGATACATCAACAAAAACCAAAAGCAATGAAAACACTACGCAACTTCATCATCGCGCTTGCGGTTGCAACCAATTGCTTCGCACAGGCGCAAGCACAAAAGTATGCTCTTGTCGACATGGAGTACATCCTGAAAAACATCCCGGCATACGAGCGGGCCAACGAGCAACTCAACCAACAGTCAAAGAAATGGCAAGCCGAAGTGGAAGCGGTGCAAAGCCAAGCACAGACTCTTTACAAGAACTACCAAAACGAAGCAGTATTCCTCTCCGTGGAGCAGAAAAAGCAACGCGAACAGGCCATTGTGGACAAAGAAAAGGAAGCTGCGGAAATGAAGCGAAAATACTTTGCGCCCGAAGGCGAACTGTACAAGAAGCGCGAAAGCCTTGTACAACCCATACAGGACGAAATCTACAATGCGATAAAGGAAATATCGCAAAACAAGGGCTACCAATTGGTTCTCGACAGAGCGTCTGATACCGGAATAATCTTCGCGTCGCCCAAAATAGACATCTCCAATGAGGTTCTTTCCAAATTAGGCTATTCCAATTAATATCACTATATTTGCAGCATGTACAAACAAGACAACAACAAAAAGAAACTGAACATAAAATGAAAAAGGTAATTCTTACGGCTCTCCTGTTCTTACCGTTGAGCCTATTTGCACAGAAGTTCGGCCACTTCGATTCTTCGGAAATCGTAAAGGCAATGCCGGAATACGAAAAGTCGCAGACCGAACTGCAGAACCTCTCCAAGCAATTCGAGGACGAAATCAAGCGCATGCAGGACGAGCTTACCAAAAAAAGCCAGGAATACGAACGCCAGCACGACTCGCTGCCCGACAACGTAAAGAAACGCCGCGAAGAAGAACTGCAAACGCTCTACCAGCGCATACAGCAAACTTCCAACGATGACCGCGACTCACTGCAGTCGGCATCCGCAGTAAAAATGCGCGACATTACCACCAAAATCGTAAACGCTGTGAAAGCAGTGGGCGATGAAGGGAAATACGTATACATCATGGACATTACCGGTGGCATACCCTACATCAGCAACACCCTCAGCGAAGATGTAACAAAGAAAATACGCGAAAAACTCGGTTTGAAATAAGCCGCATACAAAACATTTACTTTCCACGAGGGGTGCATCCGAAAAAAGATGCGCCCCTCGTCTTTTTCTCATATACCGAAATCGAGGCAATACTTTGCGGGAAGTACTCGCCAAGCAGCATCATGTGCCTGGGAAAGATTTATGTGATTTCGAAACACCGCTTCACAATTCCGCCAATGGGCAAAGCGTGGTTTACATTTTACCGTGCAAATGCATTAAATATCCCAAATCGTCAGACTCTCACAAAACGCAAACAAAATATATTCATACATTTGCATCCGACTGACACAAGTGTCAGCCCTATAGATAAAAAGATTTATGACCTCATACAAAGTCGGAATAGACATCGGTTCCACAACAGCCAAGATAGCAGCCCTCGACGCTGCCGGCCAACTAGTCTACCGCAATTACATACGGCATCAGGCCCGTGTAAAAGACTGCCTTGCGACATTCTCAAACGACTTGAAACAGCTCGCAGGCAATGCCCCGATAAGCGTAAGCATCACGGGAAGCGTAGGCATGGGAGTAAGCGAACGCTGCAAGGTGCCGTTCGTACAAGAAGTAGTGGCTGCCACAAACTACGTTCGCCAGGCCCATCCCGAAACCCATACAATGATCGATATCGGAGGCGAAGACGCGAAAGTAGTATTCTTCAACGACGGGCATGCCGGTGACCTGCGCATGAACGGCAACTGCGCCGGAGGCACCGGGGCTTTCATCGACCAAATGGCCATACTCCTTGACGTAAGCAACGATGAGCTCAATGAGTTGGCCCTGCGTTCCACCCAAATATACCCGATGGCATCGCGATGCGGCGTGTTCAGCAAGACCGACATACAAAACCTCATTGCTAAGAATGTGCCACGCGAAGACATTGCCGCTTCGATATTCCACGCCGTAGCCGTGCAAACTATCACGACCCTTGCGCACGGATGCGACATCACTGCGCCCGTAATGCTCTGCGGAGGACCGCTTACTTTTCTTTCAGCCCTGCAGAATGCCTTTACCGAATATCTGCATCTCAGCGACAGCGACCTCATACTCCCCGAAGACGGAAGCATCATTCCGGCATGGGGCGCAGCGCTTGCCGACGGAGCTATGGAAACGACGGCCGCCGGATTTGCCGCACTCACTACCGAAAGCCTCTCGCTCAAAACCCACTCATACCAGAGTCTTCCTGCCATATTCAACGACAGTGACGAATATGCGCAGTGGCGAAGCCATTTGGGCGGCAAGGCATTCCGCCGCGCAGACCTAAAGCCAGGAACGCAGGAAGCCTACATCGGCATCGACTCTGGGTCTACCACAACGAAAATAGTAGCGCTATCGCCCGACGGCGAAATGTTCTTTTCCTTCTACCACAACAACGACGGCGACCCAATCGGCACTGTAGAAAAAGGACTTGAGCAACTTCACGACAAATGCCGCGAAACAGGCACATACCTAAGCATTGCCGGTTCGTGCTCCACCGGCTACGGCGAAGACTTGACACGCGCCGCATTCGGTCTTAACGACGGCATAATAGAAACCATAGCCCATTACCTCGCCGCACGCAGCATCAGTCCCGAAGTGTCATTCATTCTCGACATCGGTGGCCAGGACATGAAAGCCATATTCGTTGACAAAGGAGTGATTAACCGCATAGAAATCAACGAAGCCTGCTCGTCGGGCTGCGGCTCGTTTATCAGCACTTTTGCGAAGTCGCTCGACTATAGCGTAGACGAATTCGCAAAGGCAGCATGTTCTTCGAAAGCGCCGTGCGACCTCGGCACACGCTGCACCGTGTTTATGAACTCGAAAGTAAAGCAAGTGCTGCGCGAAGGAGCAACTGTTGCCGACATAGCTGCTGGACTTTCATACAGCGTAATCAAGAACTGCCTGTACAAAGTGCTGCAACTGAAAAACACTGCAGAGCTTGGCAAGCACGTTGTTGTCCAAGGCGGCACAATGCGAAACGACTCGATAGTAAGAGCGCTTGAAAAGTTGGCCGACACAAAAGTCAACCGCAGCGACTGCCCAGAACTGATGGGCGCTGCAGGGTGCGCGCTCTACGCCATAAGCCACAAGGCCCAAACGGCAGGCAGCCTGGACCGCATGCTGGCAGGAGCAAAATACACCACCCGCCGCACGCAATGCCGCGGATGCGAAAACCAATGCACCGTAATACATTATCTTTTCCCCGGAAACCGCCGTTACTATTCGGGCAACCGGTGCGAAAAAATATTCTCCAACCAAGGTTCCAAACAAAAGGCCGGCAGCAACGCCTATCCCCTGAAATACGCGCTGCTATTCAACCGCAATGAGACCGCCAATGCCGACAACGGCCGCAAGTCCCTTTTCACAATGGGAATACCGCGCTGCCTCAACATGTACGAAGATTACCCGTTCTGGCACACGCTTCTGAACATGTGCGGCATACGCACTGTGCTGTCGGCAGATTCAAGCTATACAAAATACGAGCACACTGTCCGATGCGTCATGAGCGACAATATCTGCTTCCCGGCTAAGCTGGTGCACAGCCACATTGCCGACCTAGAGCGTAAGGGGGTTGACCGGATATTTATGCCGTTCGTGGTTTACGAGCGTATGGAAAAAGGGCATCAGAACAGTTACAACTGTCCTATCGTGTCGGGATACTCCGAAGTGGTGGGCAGCTCGCAGTCGCCCAAAGTGCCGGTTGAAAGTCCGGTGATAACGTTCAAGGACCCCAAATTGCTTCGCAGGCAGTTGGAGACTTGGTTGAGTAAATTCGGGATACCGGCAAAAACCGTACACAAGGCATTCACCGCCGCCGCCAAAGCGCAGGAGCAATACCGCATCCGCCTGGCCGAAATAAACCGCGGCATACTCGAAAAAGGACGGCAGGAAAAGCGACTTACAATAATGCTTGCCGGACGCCCATACCACACCGACCCGCTCATCCAGCACAACATCAGCGAGATGGCAGCGGCGATGGGCGTCAATGTCATCACCGACGACATTGTCTACGGCGAGAACATTTCCATTGACGACACCATCTACCTTTCGCAGTGGGCGTATCCCAACCGAATTCTCAAAGCCGCAAAATGGGCGGGACTTCAAGGCAGTGACGTACAGTACATGCAGCTCACATCGTTCGGTTGCGGCCCGGACGCATTTCTCACCAACGAGGTGCGGGCAACACTCGGAAGATTCCACAAAAACCTGACACTTCTGAAAATCGACGATGTCAACAATGTCGGGTCAATAAAGCTGCGAGTACGTTCGCTGATTGAGAGCCTCAAGATAAGCCACGGCGAAAAACAGGGCAACGCCGTTCCTTTCCAAACCACTCCCATATTCACAAAGGCCGAACGCCGACGCACTATAATAGCCCCATTCTTTACCCCGTTCCTGTCGCCGCTGATACCTTCAGCGATGAAAGTGGCCGGCTACAACGTTGTAAACCTTCCGATGAGCGACAGCAAATCGGACGACCTGGGGCTGAAATTCTCGAACAACGAGGTATGCTATCCCGCCACGCTTATTGTAGGCGACGTAATCAAGGCATTCCGCAGCGGGATGTACGACCCCGACACAACTGCCGTTGCCATTACCCAAACGGGAGGCCAATGCCGCGCCAGCAACTACATTGCCCTAATAAAGCGTGCACTTCTGTCGAGCGGCTACACCAACACGCCCGTCGTTTCACTGTCGTTCGGAAGCGGCATAAGCAACGACCAACCCGGTTTCAAAATGCCCTGGAAAAAGCTATTGCCGGTGGCTCTCGCCGCAATGCTCTACAGCGACGTGATAGCAAAGATGTACTATGCCTCCGTAGTGCGAGAAAACAAGAAAGGCATTGCAAAAGAACTGAAAGATGAGTTTCTTGACCGCGCCAAGCCTCTTGTTGAAGCCAGTGATACCGACGGAATTCTTGAACTGGTGCGCGAGGCCGCCAGGAAGTTCAACTCCGCCTGCCTGGACTGCGACACTGCCAAAGTGGGGGTTGTCGGCGAGATATTCCTCGAGTTCAACCCCTATGCCCAGAAGAATGTCACCGAGTGGCTGATATCGAAAAACCTGGAGGTAATGCCACCGCTTATCACCGACTTCTTCACGCAGAGCTTCGTGAACCGCGAAACGAAAAAACGCACGCTTCTGCAGCGCAAGCGAATGCCCGATGCCGTGGTTAACTGGCTTTACCGCAAAGTGCAGAAGCGCATCTTCCGTTTCAACCAGGCAGCATCGGCTTTCAGATACTATATGCCGTTCGACGACATACGCGAAAAAGGCGAACGCGCTTCAAAACTGATTTCGCTCAATGCACAATTCGGAGAAGGATGGCTTATTGCAGGCGAAATGGCAACCTATGCCGACCACGGCATCAACCATGTCGTCAGCCTGCAACCATTCGGCTGCATTGCCAACCATATCATAGAGAAAGGCATAGAAAAGAAAATCAAGACCATGTTCCCGCAAATGAACATCCTGTCGCTCGACTTCGACAGTTCGGTGAGTGACGTGAATATCGTGAACCGCCTGCTGCTGTTTATCGACAATATAAAACAGGCTATATGAGCGCCAGGACATACAGTCGGCAGGAACTTTTAATGATAGACACCGCGCGCCGGCTGTTTATAGAAAAAGGGTTTGAAGACACCACTATGTGCGACATAGCTGAAGCCGCCAACGTCAACCGCTCCACACTCCACTACTATTTCGCCAACAAAGACGTAATGTTCCGAGCCGTATTCTCGTCGATAGTAGAAACGCTGATGCCGCGGCTCAGCGAAATAATGTCGGGCAACCAGCCCCTTATAGAAAAGCTTTCGCTTGTGGTTGATGAGTATTTCGAACGTTTTCTCGAGAATCCGCAGATTCCGGGTTTCATCATTTCGGAAATACAGCGCGATGTCGACCATTTCATTTCCACGGCAAGAGAAATGCACTACGACAAGGTGTTTTCGCTCGTGCGCGACGCACTCAATGCCGAAATGCAGGCAGGCCATCTCCATAAAGTACCTATGTACATGGTTTTCACCGCATTCTACGGCAACATAACTTTTCCCTTTATCACAAAAAACATGTTTGTGTCGTGGTTCAATATGAACGAAGAAGACTACCGCGCCATGATATTAGAATGGAAGAAATACGTGCTGATGCAGATAGGCACACTTCTGCTCGAAGAAAACGACTTGGCCGACTGGCAAAGACTGAAAAGCGGAGATTAATTGCAAGCGGTTGCTAACTAAAAATGTCAAATATCAAGCACTTGCAAAGCAAAAACATTTTTTTGGCCATTGCAGACTTCACGTTTTGAATTAATAACGCTTCCAGTTTCAGCCGTATTCGGGAAATAAGTACTTTTGTGTCGTAAGTTGAATAACTGGGACCAAATTCCCTGCAGCTGCACAGAAACATATTACAACTATCAATAAAATCCAAAACATTATGGCAAGATTTCAGAAGTCAGATTTGGAAGCAAAGTACGGGATCACCGGTGCAACCGAGGTTCTGCACAATCCTTCCTACGAGGTGATGTTCAACGAAGAAACAAAACCCGAACTCACAGGCTACGACAAAGGTCAGGTAACCGAACTTGGCGCCGTAAACGTAATGACCGGCATATACACAGGACGCTCGCCTAAGGACAAGTACATTGTTGACGATGCACAGTCGCACGACAACGTATGGTGGACAAGCGAAGAATACAAGAACGACAACCACCCCATGAGCGAAGAAGTATGGGCAAAGGTTAAGGAAATCGCCAAGTCTGAACTTTCGAACAAAAAGCTTTATGTAGTAGACGCATTCTGCGGTGCCAACAAGGCTACCCGTCTTGCAGTGCGTTTCATCGTTGAGGTGGCATGGCAGGCACACTTCGTTACCAACATGTTTATCCGCCCCACAGAAGAAGAACTCGATAATTTCGAGCCCAACTTCGTAATCTACAACGCATCGAAAGCCAAAGTTGAAAACTACAAGG
>CAVFSQ010000001.1:11738-37397 GCA_963625145.1 Bacteroidaceae bacterium
ACAAGGAACTCGGCCTCAACTCCGAAACTTGCGTAGCATTCAACACCACAACACGTGAGCAGGTTATCATCAACACATGGTACGGCGGCGAAATGAAGAAAGGTATGTTCTCAATGCAGAACTACTACCTCCCCCTCAAGGGAATCGCTTCTATGCACTGCTCCGCCAACTGCGACATGAACGGCGAGAACACCGCCATCTTCTTCGGACTTTCCGGCACAGGCAAGACCACACTTTCCACCGACCCGAAGCGCAAGCTTATCGGCGACGACGAACACGGATGGGACGATGAAGGCGTATTCAACCTCGAAGGCGGCTGCTATGCAAAGGTAATCAACCTTGACAAGGAATCCGAGCCCGACATCTACAACGCCATCAAGCGCGATGCTCTTCTGGAGAACGTTACTGTTGACGCAAACGGCAAGATAGATTTCGCTGACACGTCCACCACCGAGAACACCCGCGTTTCCTACCCCATTCACCACATCGCAAACATCCAGCCCGGTTCGTCGGCACCCGCAGCAAAGCAGGTGATCTTCCTCTCGGCTGATGCATTCGGCGTTCTGCCCCCCGTTTCGATACTTACTCCCGAACAGACACAGTACTACTTCCTCTCGGGCTTCACTGCAAAACTCGCAGGAACCGAACGCGGCATTACCGAGCCTACTCCTACTTTCTCGGCATGCTTCGGCCAGGCTTTCCTTGAACTGCATCCTACAAAGTACGCACAGGAACTCGTGAAGAAGATGAACATGAGCAACGCCAAGGCATACCTCGTGAACACCGGCTGGAACGGAACAGGCAAGCGCATCTCCATCCGCGACACCCGCGGCATTATCGATGCTATTCTCAACCACTCCATCGACGAAGCTCCCACCAAGAAGATACCTCTCTTCGATTTCGTTGTTCCTACACAGCTCGAAGGCGTAGATCCCGCCATCCTCGACCCACGCGACACATACAACACACCCGCTGAGTGGGAAGAGAAGGCAAAAGACCTCGCAGCACGCTTCATCAAGAACTTCAAGAAATACGAAGGCAACGAAGCTGGCAAGGCTCTCGTATCGGCAGGCCCGAAGCTCTAATCAAAAGCAAACCATAACTTTTAGAAATTCCGTTGCAGCCAAATGCTGCAACGGAATTTTCTTTTGTCCCATCCCATTTTCGCAGCCATACACGTTACCACAGATTTTCGGCCGTGCGGAAATGGGTGAAAAAGTTCCTATTGCAATTCAAATTCTATGCGCATAGAATTTTTCTGCTATGCGCATGCCGGGAAAATTCTACCGGCATATTGGCCAAAGCAAAAAGCATGCGGTGTTTTTCCGAAAAAACAAACAGGAATTTCGGACAACTTTCAAATTTATTGCACTAACTTTGCAGTGCCAAAGCCAATACGTCAAGCACTATAAATCAGGTAATTTCCATCATCCTATAAAAGCAAAAGTTTTCCAAAACGGGAAACTTTCCGCATAAATTCCGCCGAAAAGTTTTCCGAAACGGAAAATATTTTTCTTGTTTCATCATGAAATATTGACCGAAAATTCTAACTTTGCAAGTGGCTGAAGAGTCATAAAAGCGGCTTCGGAAACCGCAAGTTTCTAAGTATTCGCCGAATACACCGAAAAACTCCGCCAGAGCATGCAAAAAAGCGACAATCGACTCCTAAAAGAAGATTGCTGCAAATGCAAACTGCATCGCATGAGACGATCAGCAAAACACAAAATAGAATTAAAGCCTACACAATATGAGTTACGACAATTTCTTCATCACCAAACGCGATGGAAGCACGGAAAGCTTCTCGCTGGAAAAGATTAAGAGCGCCATAATCAAGGCGTTCGACTCGGTAAACGAACACGTACACGCCGAAGACATTCAGAGCGTAATGGACAACCTGCGCTTCTGCAACGGCATGAACGTCGAGGACATACAAAACCAGGTTGAAGTGTCGCTCATGCGTGAAAACCATTACAAGGCAGCCAAGTCGTTCATGCTATACCGCCAGAAGCATTTCGAGGACCGCGAAGTGCGCAACAAGCTGAAGTTTCTCATCGACTACTGCAAAGCTTCTAACCCCGCCACCGGTTCAAAATACGACGCCAATGCCAATGTGGAGAACAAGAACATTGCCACGCTCATCGGCGAACTCCCGAAATCGAACTTCATACGTCTCAACCGCCGCCTTTTGTGCGACAAGATAAAGGAACTGTACGGCAAAGAACTTTCCGACCGCTACCTTTACCTTCTAGAGCACCACTTCATCTACAAGAACGACGAAACCAGCCTCGCGAACTACTGCGCCAGCATCACCATGTACCCATGGCTCATAAGCGGCACAAAGAGCATCGGAGGAAATTCCACAAAACCCACCAACCTCAAGTCGTTCTGCGGCGGTTTCATCAACATGGTGTTTATTGTCTCGAGTATGCTCAGCGGGGCATGCGCAACGCCCGAATTCTTGATGTATATGTCGTATTTCATAGGCCAGGAATACGGCGACGACTATTACAAGCACGCCGACGACGTAGTAGACCTCTCAAAACGTCACCGCACACTCGACAAAATCATAACCGACTGCTTCGAGCAGGTGGTCTACTCCATTAACCAGCCCACGGGCGCAAGGAATTTCCAGGCCGTATTTTGGAACATCTCGTACTACGACCGCAACTACTTCGAGAGTATTTTCGGGGATTTCCGTTTCCCCGACGGTTCGAAGCCAAACTGGGACGCACTCAACTGGCTGCAGAAGCGTTTCATGAAATGGTTCAATGCCGAACGCTCCAAGACTGTACTGACATTCCCGGTAGAAACAATGGCGCTCCTGTCGAAAGACGGCGATGTCGTGGACAAGGAATACGCCGATTTCACAGCGGAGATGTATGCCGAAGGACATTCGTTCTTCACCTACATGAGCGACAATGCCGACTCTTTGGCATCGTGCTGCCGCCTGCGCAACGAGATACAGAACAACGGATTCAGCTACACGCTCGGAGCCGGAGGCGTTTCCACAGGTTCAAAGAGCGTGCTGACCATCAACCTCAACCGCTGCGTGCAGGAAGCCACACGCCAGGGCAAGCCGTACCTCGACTTCATAGCCGAAGTCATCGACCTGATGCACAAAGTACAGATAGCCTACAACGAGAACCTTAAAGACCTTGAGAAGAAAGGCATGCTGCCTCTGTTCGACGCCGGATACATCAACATCTCGCGCCAATATCTCACAATCGGCGTAAACGGACTTGTCGAAGCTGCCGAATCGCTTGGATATTCCATTTCCGACAATCCGGAGTACCTAAAGTTCGTACAGGGCATTCTAGGAACGGTGGAATACTACAACAAGGCATACCGCTCGAAAGACGTGATGTTCAACTGCGAGATGATTCCTGCCGAAAACGTCGGCGTAAAACATGCACGTTGGGACCGCGAAGACGGATACTACGTTCCGCGTGACTGCTACAACAGCTATTTCTACATCGTGGAAGACCCCAAGACACATGTGCTTGAAAAATTCCGCCTGCACGGATACAAGTTCATCGAACACCTTACCGGCGGCTCGGCATTGCACATGAACCTTGACGAGCATCTCAGCAAGAAGCAATACCGCCAGCTGTTGAGAATCGCCGCCAAGGAAGGATGCAATTACTTCACGTTCAACATACCCAACACCGTGTGCAACGAATGCGGGCACATCGACAAGCGCTACCTCAAGGAATGCCCCGAATGCCACAGCAAGAACATCGACTACCTCACGCGTGTTATCGGCTACCTCAAGCGGATATCCAATTTCTCGATGGACCGTCAGAAAGAAGCAGGACGCCGTTTCTACGACAAGGAAAGCGTAGAGGCAGTGAACGCCGAAGTTTAAGATATTGGACAAATGGTAAAGCACGTAGGCTACGACATAGTCTTTCGGGAAATTCCCGACGAGACAACGCTGGCCATAAACCTCACACTCTGTCCTAACCATTGCCGCGGATGCCACAGCGCATATCTACGCGAAGACCGCGGGGAGATTCTCTCCGAAGAAGTGCTCGACAATATGGTTTCCGGCTACGTGGGTGAGGTTACGTGCATCTGCTTCATGGGAGGCGACAATGACCCGGACGAAGTTGCAAGGCTTGCGCGGCATCTGCACGAGCGCTATCATGGGGAATTCCTTACCGCCTGGTATTCGGGCAAAAGCGATTTCCCAGACAACTTCGACGCCGGAGCATTCGATTTCGTAAAGATAGGTCCCTATATTCCTGAACGCGGTCCGCTCAACAAGCCGACCACCAACCAGCGGCTATACCATATACATGCCGACGGGCGGCGCGAGGACATCACGTTCCGACTGCAGCAGCGACCATAGAGCATTTGAATCACGGAAATTCATACACTCATATAAAATTCTATTTACACGTACTTGACTCCCGGTCCGAAGTGATTTCGTGCCGGGATTTTTTTGTCGGCTCGCAGCCGATGCTATTCCTCTGTGTCAAAATTGCCTGCCGCAATTTCCTTTGCCGTTTGTTCTGCAGGAGGAATTTCCCCATCGGGTTCAACGTACGAATCTTCTGTGTTGCCGTTCTCCAGTTCCTGTTCCTCATCGGCAGCAAGACATGCAGCCTGCGCATTGAGCCGGCGCTTGCGATCCTGTTTCTTTGAAAGACGGCTTACGCTTAGCAGAATTCCGATATACGCACTGTTGACAAGCATGGAACTGCCGCCGCGCGATATCAGAGGCAAAGGCTGTCCGGTAACCGGGAAAATGCCGGTAGCAACAAGCATGTTCACCATGGCCTGCACCACCAACAGCACGGCAAGCCCAATGGCAAGAAACGGAGGGAAACTGTTGTCTGTGAAACGGCGGGCAATGTACCCTACCCTAAAGAGCAACAACAAATAGAGCACGACAACTGCCGCTGCGCCAATCAATCCGAGTTCTTCCACTATTACGGCATAGATAAAATCGCTATAGGCCTGAGGAAGGAAATCGCGTTGTGTGGAATTGCCAGGTCCTTTGCCTATTATATTGCTCGATGCGATGGCAATCTTCGAATGCCCTATCTGCGCATCCTCATCGATATTGAACGACTGGGGGGTGAGCGCTTTGGTATCCTTGTCCAAATGCTTGCATATACGGTTTTTCCAGGTAGGCACACGCTTGCCCACTACCGGGACATTGTCGCCTATCCACAATGCCGTTTCGTCGCTTATAGAAGAAACGAAATACAATGCCGAAAGTCCCGTTATAAGCACTACGCTGAGAAGTTTGCCTATGGCCATAAGCGACACGCGCCCTATAAACATCATTATGACGATGATGATGAACAGCAGGCCAGCCGTAGAGAAATTCTCCGGGAAAATAAGTCCGCAGAACAGCAGCGTGGGGATGAATATCATCTTGAAAGTGCCGAGCAACGTGCCTTTTTCCGTCTGGGAATACGACAGCACAAGCGCCGTGTACATCACGAGCGTGCCTTTGGCAATCTCAGAAGGCTGAATTGGGATGCCAAAGAAATTTATCCATCTTGCACCTTCATTGATTTCTATGCCAAGACCGCAAAGCAGCATAACAAGCAGAATTACAGAAGCCACCATCCCGACCGGCACAAACACCTTGAAAAATTTCATCGGCATGCGATGAACCACAAACACCACGATAAAGCCAAAGACAACAAACATGCTGTGGCGCAGGATGGGCTGTATATAGTCGCCGCTTTTATAGGTAAGCGTACTGACCGCACTGAACACCTCCACAACCGAGATGGCGCACAGCGCGAAATACACGAACCATATCACGCGGTCTCCAAGCAGCAAATTCGACAATCTGTTCATATTATCACTTGACTTTAGTGGTTACTTGCAAAGGCTAAAGGGCCTTGACAGCCTGCTTGAACAGTTCGCCGCGCTCTTCCATATTGTGGAACAGGTCGAAACTTGCACAGCAGGGGCTCAGCAGCACCGTATCGCCTGGCTGGGCGAACTTGTAGCACTCGGCCACACACGCATTCATATCGTGAGTATCGGCGAAAGGCACCCCCAGGCTATCGAATTCCTTGTGGAGCTTTGCATTGTCGGCCCCGAGATACACCAGCGCACGACATTTCGATTTCACCATTTCCTTTATGGGAGTATAGTCGTTGCCCTTGTCCTTGCCACCAAGAATGAGAACCACGGGAGTTTTCATGCTGTCAAGGGCATACCAGCAGGCATCCACATTGGTAGCTTTCGAATCGTTTACATACTGCACACCGCGCACCTTAGCCACCTTCTCCAAGCGGTGTTCCACGCCGGGAAAATCGGAAAGGCTGCGACGCAGCACTTCATCGCTGACGCCAGCCAGTTTGGCTGTTATCCCGGCAGCAAGCGAATTGTAAAGATTGTGCCGGCCGGTAAGCGAAAGCGATTCCAGTTCCATATTGAAAGGCATTGGCTGCTCAATCACGTACTCTCCCTTGGCGGCATAAGCCACCGCCCCATCCTTCTTTATTGCCGAGAATGGGCACATGCGGCTCTTGATGCCGTATTTCTTAAGTTCCTTGGCAACAACAGGCGAATCCATCCAGTACACAAAAGCATCGTCTTCGGTCTGGTTGCGTATCACGCGCATCTTCGAGTCGACGTAGTTCTGGAAATTATATCCGTAACGGTCAAGATGGTCAGGCGTAATATTGAGCAATACTGCCACATTCGCACGGAAATCGTACATATTGTCGAGCTGGAACGACGACAGTTCTATTACGTAGTAGTCGAAATTTTCCTCGGCCACCTGAAGCGCAAGACTGCGCCCAATATTGCCTGCAAGCCCGACGTTAAGACCGGCCGCCTTCAGAATGTGGTATGTGAGCGAAGTTGTGGTGGTCTTGCCGTTGCTGCCGGTGATGCAAATCATCTTTGCATCGGTATAACGGCCGGCAAGTTCTATTTCGGATATTATGCCTATTCCTTTGGCCTCTATCTTCTTCACTATCGGGGCGTCGTTGGGAATTCCAGGGCTTTTCACCACTTCGTCTGACGAGAGCACGATTTCTTCGTTATGCATTCCTTCGTCGTATTTCAAGCCGTAGTGTTCCAGCATTTCCTTGTATTTGGGTTTGATGGTTCCGGCATCGGAAACATAAACGTCATATCCCTTTTTCTTTGCCAATACGGCAGCACCGACACCGCTCTCAGCAGCGCCCAACACGGACATCAATTTCTTTTTAGCCATCTTGTATTAATTTTTCGCGGACAGTTTATCTAATTTTCAATGTAATGATCGTCAATGCCGCAAGCAGAATTGTGGCAATCCAGAACCTTACCGTGATTTTGCTCTCATGGCAGGGGGTCTTTGGCCAGTTCCGGAACAAATACTTGCATTCGGCATCGAGTTGCGAGGGAAGCACGCGAAAATTGTCGTGAATCGGCGTGCGCTTGAAAAGGCGCTGCTTCACTCCGCGGCGTTTGCCTGCCTTGAAGTACTCAACCTGCAGAATAACGCTCAGGCTCTCCACTAAAAACACTCCGCAAAGCAGCGGAAGCAACAGTTCCTTGTGTATGATGATTGCGAATACGCCAATTATTCCCCCGATAGTAAGACTTCCGGTATCGCCCATAAATATCTGCGCCGGATAGGAATTGTACCACAGGAAGCCTATCAGGGCGCCGACAAATGCCGATGCGAAAATCACGAGTTCCTGCGACCCCGGCACATACATTATATTCAAGTAGGAGGCGAACTGTATGTGGCTCGACACGTATGCCAAAAGCCCGAGCGCAATGCCTATGATTGCAGAATTGCCCGCCGCCATTCCATCCATGCCGTCGTTAAGGTTGGCACCGTTCGACACTGCGGTAATAACAAGCACCGTTATTATCACGAAAAGCACCCATCCGGCAGCATTCTTGTATTTGCCGCAAAACGACATGATATCGGTATAGCTCAAGTTGTTGTTCTTGAAAAACGGTATGGTAGTAATCGTCGATTTCACCGGTTTGCTTTTATGCACCACTACCTCGGTGTTGTTAGATGTGCGCTGCATATTGATATTCTCGCGGATTACGGCATCGGGACTAAGGTAAAGGGTAAGCCCCACTATAAGTCCCAAGGCCACTTGCCCCAGTATTTTCACTTTGGGATGAAGTCCGTCCTTGTTGTGCCGGAATACCTTGATGTAGTCGTCGGCAAAGCCAAGCAAGCCGAACCACACCGTAGTCAGAAGCATAAGAAGCATGTAGATGTTTCTGAGCCTTCCCAACAACAGGCAAGGAACGAGAATAGACGCGATGATTATTATTCCCCCCATCGACGGCACTCCCTGTTTTGTTACTCCGAACGGGTCGATACTAGCATCGCGTTGTGTCTCGCTTATGTTTTTGCGGCGC
The DNA here is from genome assembly GCA_963625145.1 of Bacteroidaceae bacterium. Taxonomy (GTDB): domain Bacteria; phylum Bacteroidota; class Bacteroidia; order Bacteroidales; family Bacteroidaceae; genus UBA6398. The sequence goes on from CAVFSQ010000001.1 coordinate 20,088, forward strand.
ATATAGGAAATGAAATGTTGTCCGAACCACGCCGACACCACAAGGGCCAGCATGAAAGCCAACAGCGAGCGGAAAGAAATGTAGCCCCACATTCCCGCTCCCGGCACACCGAATTCGTCAAGGAATCTGAACAGATAGTATAGCATTATATTACTTGTTTGTCGTTAAAGTTGTTCTAAGCCTCGCCGGCAAATATTTTCTTAACCTCTTCGCGGTCATCGAAATGGTGCTTCACACCTTGTATTTCCTGATAGTCTTCGTGGCCCTTGCCGGCAATCAGTATCACGTCGCCTGTTTGTGCGAGCATGCATGCCGTGCGAATGGCTTCGCGGCGGTCGGCTATCGCCAGCGTCTTTTTCTTCTGTGCCGGAGTAAGGCCGGCAAGCATGTCGTCGATAATGGCCTGCGGTTCCTCGAAGCGGGGATTGTCGCTTGTAATCACCACGCGGCTACTGTGCACCGCAGCCTCGTGCGCCATGAGAGGGCGCTTGCCCTTGTCGCGGTTACCGCCGGCTCCGCACACCGTTATGACCTGACTCAACTGGCTGCGGCTTTCCTTGAGCACTTCGTGTATGGCGCCAAGCACATTAACCAGCGCATCGGGAGTATGGGCATAGTCTACAATCGCAGTATAGCCCGACGGCGAGCGGAAAGTCTCGAAGCGCCCCGCCACACTGTGCAGCTTGCTCAGCACCGTAAGTATCTCCACCGGTTCGCGCCCGAGCATTCGTGCCGCACCGTAAACGGCCAACAGGTTCGAGACGTTGAATTTTCCTACAAACGAAACGCTTGTTTCGCGGCCGTCAATATCGAGAAGCATTCCTTCGAACGACATTTCGAGAATTCTGGCACGGAAATCGGCCATGCTGCGCACCGAATACGTCTTGATATTTGCAGAAGTGTTCTGCACCATCACCAGTCCGTTCTTGTCGTCGGCATTGGTCACCGCGAATGCCTTTTTGCCTAGACTGTCGAAAAACGCCTTCTTTGCATCGCGGTAGTTTTCGAAAGTCTTGTGATAGTCTAGGTGGTCGCGGGTGAGATTGGTGAATATGCCGCCGGCGAAAGTCAGTCCGCCTATACGTTTTTGGGCTATGCTGTGGCTGCTGCATTCCATAAAGGCGTATTGGCAGCCGTTGTCAACCATTTCGGAAAGCAAGCGGTTAAGCGTCACCGGGTCGGGAGTGGTATGGTCTGCCGGAACGGCCCTGTCGTCGATATAGTTGCACACGGTGGAGCACAGTCCGCATTTGAAGCCGAACTCGCGGAACATCTTGTAGAGAAGAGTGGCCACTGTGGTTTTGCCGTTGGTTCCCGTCACGCCCACAAGTTTGAGCTTCGAAGTAGGGTCGCCGTAGAACTGGGTGCAAACTTTCCCCGCCACGTCTTCACTGCTTTTCACTTTCACGAAAGTAACCCCAGCCGGGCATTCGTCGGGAAGCGTTTCGCACACCACGGCAACAGCCCCGTTGCTGATAGCAGCGGGAATGAAGCGGTGCCCGTCAACCTGGGTTCCCCGCTCGGCGATGAACAGGCAGCCAGGCTTTACCTGCCGCGAGTCAATCTGTACGTCGGAAATCTCAACATCTGTGCTGCCCGTTATTTCCACAGGCTTCACCTTGAGCAATACATCTTGCAGTTTCATATCGTATTGTCTTTTTACTGTTCTTTCTTTTTCACAGGCGACTTTGCGGCAACGTTGCCGCTGTCTGCCGTTTTGTTTTTAGTGGCAACCGTGTCGGTTTTGGTGGGATTTTCCTGAACGGCAGGTACGGCCGCCTTGTTTTTCTGCTTGCGCATTTCGCCGTCGGTCATCAGCTTCAGATGCACGAGCATTCCCTTCTTCACGGGGGTTCCGGGTGCCGCGCTTTGCTCCACAACCTTTCCCTTTCCGGTCACAGAAACTTTCATCCCCATGCTTTCGAGCAGGAAAAGCGCATCGCGCAGTCCCATGTCTTTAAGGTCGGGAACACGGTTGCCGTATTTTGTGCCCGAAAGCACTATATGCGCCGAGTCGCCGAAGACTTTCCCCCAAGTCTTGGAACCGAGGTCACTTGACGAGTAAGGGATATGCAGTTCGCTCAACACGTTTCTTGCGGCCGACATGTCGCCATTGTGAACGAACGGCAGTTTTGTGCGCACCGTATCGTTGGCCTTTGAAATGTCGTTGTTTTTCTCACGTGCCATCACCCCTTCGGCAATACGGCGGAACACAGGGCCGCAATGCCCTCCGCCCGAAGCGGGATACGGTTTTTGTATGCACACGATGCAAGTATACCTCGGGGCGTTGGCCGGGAAGTACCCGACGAAACTTACAAGGTAGCTGGTAGTACGCCCGTTTTTGGTCCATATCTGTGCCGTGCCCGTCTTGCCCGACACGGGGAAATATTTCGACGAAGCCTTGTGGCCGGAACCCTTGGGCTGGGTTACCAGGCTCAGGCAATACTGCACGTCCTTAAGCGACATAGGCGAGCACATGCGTTCGCGCACCACCTTAACGGGATACTCCTCCACAATCTCGCCGTTGCGCCGTTTGGCTCTCACGAACCTTGGGCAGAGCATCCGGCCGCCGTTGGCTATGCCGTTGTAGAACGCAAGCGTGCGTATGGGCGGTATCTGCGTTTCGTAGCCGATGCTCATCCATGCAAGTGCCGTTTTCGACCAGTTGCTGCCGTCTTTCTTTGGGCGGCGTATATTGGCCCGGGCTGCTCCGGGGATATCTATGTCATAAGGTTCGGCAAGCCCTATGCGGTAAAGGCCGTCGACGAACTTTTCGGGCTGGTTGTAATAGTATTTGTCAATGAGCATGCTCACGCCCACATTGGAGGAGTGCTTTATGCATTCGGCAGCCGTTATTTCGCCATACCCGCCGCGCGTATTCCACGAAGCATCCTTCATGTCGCGCCCGTGCATGTTTACCCTTCCGCAACCGGTATTCACCATGTCGCCGGGATGCAAGTATCCGTCATCGAACGCCACCATGAACGATGCCGTCTTGAACACAGAGCCGGGCTCGAGCAAGTTGCTGACAGCGAAGTTCTTGGTTTCGCGGTACGAGCCGTCGCCGCTGCGCTCCATATTGACAATGGCCTTCACATCGCCGGTCTTAACTTCCATAAGCACGGCAGTGCCTTTGGGCGCCTCTATCTGCCGCAGTTGGTCAACAAGGGCCTTTTCGGCAAGGTCCTGCATGTTTACGTCGATGGTGGTAATTATGTCGCAACCGTCTTCCTGCGGGCAGTCGATGATGCTGATGTACTTGCGCAGCACTTTCTGCCGGTGTGACAGTCCCGACTTCCCGCGCAACACGCTGTCGAACGCCAGTTCCAAACCGAAGCGGGCCGAATCCTTGCCGGCATAGAGTGTGCCCACGGTGCGCATGGCCAGCGAACCGAACGGGTTGGCGCGCTGCTCGATGGTTTCGGCATGGAAACCGCCCTTATATGAAGGCAAGCGGAAAACGGGCAGTTTGCGCACCTGCTGATACTGAAGATAGGTGATGCGCTTTTTATATATCGGCCAGTTGCGGCTTTCCTTTTTGCGGCCTTCGAGAAGGGTCTGCCTGAACTGCTCCACTGTCTTGTCGGGGAAAATGGCGTGAAGGCCGAGGCTCATGGAGTCGACATTGGCTTCAAGCACCGAGTCGCGGCGGTGCTGCTCCTTTACGCGGCGCACCGAGTCTTTCTCAACCACCATGTAGTCCATGAATATCTTGTATTCGGGAATTGACGAAGCCAGAATCTGCCCGTCGGAAGAATAAATGCTTCCCCTCACCGGCTTTATCTCCACATTGCGCTTTACGAACTGGCGGCTCACCTGCGTCCAAAAATCGCGCTCCACAAACATTATATACGCAACTTTCCCCACTATGCCTATACCCACAAGGCTTATTATCGCCGCGAATATAAAGTAGCGGGTCATGACTTTCTTTTCGGGAAACTTGTTGCTTTTCATTCGGTTGTGTCCACTTTAATGACAAACGGCTGCGTGGTTGGAATCTGCAGGGTGCTGTCGCCCTTGCGCTTGAGATATTCCTCGATATGGCTCTGGCGACTCTTTTCGAGCAGTTCGCTTGAATAGGTCAGAGCATTGTATTTTGCATTCTCAACCTCGTCTTTCAGCCGGTTGAGCTCAATCATTTCCTGCTGGCTGGAATATCCGTTGCCGATGTAAATCAGCATGCACACCACCACGATCACGATGAACCCGATATTGCGCCGCAGGGAGTCTATCGAGATGAAGTCGCCGAACATGTAACGCGTGAAGTTAGCCTTGCGCGCCTTCTGCCGGGCATCGGCCTTGCCTTTCCGGGTTGTGCTTCCCGAAAGGTTGACATCTTTATCGTGTTTGTCGGAATTGTCGGCCATTATACAATAGTTTTGTGGTGTAGTGGTTCGCGCAGCAGGGGCTATACCTTTTCGGCTACGCGCAGTTTGGCGCTGCGGCTGCGCGGGTTGCGCTCTATTTCTTCGGGCGACGGAACGATGACATGGCTGTTGACAGCGCGCAACGGCACCATGCGGTTGCCGAAGAAATCCTGTTCCACCTTCCCGTCGGCATTTCCGCTCTTAAGGAAATTCTTCACCATGCGGTCTTCGAGCGAATGGTAGGTAAGCACCACGAGCCGTCCGCCTTTGGCGAGCAGCGATATCGCCGACGCCAGCATTTCGCGCAGTGCGCCCATTTCGTCGTTTATCTCAATGCGTAATGCCTGGAATGCGCATGCCAGTTCGCGCTTCTCCTTGTCGCGCCCCACAAACGGTTCGATAGTCTCGACAAACTGCGCAGTTGTGGCCAAAGGCCGTAGAGCGCGGCGTTTTACTATTGCCGCAGCCATACGGCGCGCAGTGCGCAGTTCGCCGTAATTGCGCAGCACGGCGGCAATGCGCTCTTCGTCGGCCGTATTGAGAAAGTCGGCCGCAGTGAGTTTTGCAGTGCGGTTCATGCGCATGTCGAGCGGGGCGTCGCTGCGGAAAGTGAATCCGCGCTCGGCGGCATCGAAATGATGGCTCGAAACGCCAAGGTCGGCCATTATGCCGTCAACGGCCTCAATGCCGTAGTAGTTCATCCAGTTGCGCAGATACCTGAAATTCGAGAGCACAAAGGTAAACCTCGCGTCGTCGGGCACATTGGCCAAAGTGTCGGTATCCTGATCGAACCCGAAAAGGCGCGCCTGCGCCCCCATTCGGGCAAGCATTTCGCGCGAATGGCCGCCGCCGCCGAAAGTCATGTCGGCATAAACACCGTCGCCGATATTCATGGCGTCGACACTCTCGCGGAGCATCACGGGAACGTGGTATGTTAGGTTGTCTGCGCTCATTCCGTCCGGCCCATTACATTTTCTATTTCCCTTGCAAACTCGCCGGCATCCATGCTCTGCTGCTGCAGCAGGTCGGGCGACCAGATTTCAACAGTGTCGTCAATGCCGAGAAAAACCACGTCCTGCTTAATGCAGGCCATCTGCGCATAGCGCTTCGGTATCAGAAACCGGCCGTTGCTTTCGGGAACCACAGTCTCCACATCGCGCACAAACTGGCGCAGCAAACTGCGGTGGCGTGCGTTCCACATGTTGAGGCCGGCACGGAATTCGTCGAGGCGTGCGTTCCACACGCTCCACGGATAGAGCACAAGGCACGGCTGGAAGGCGTCGCGGGCAAGCACAAGCTGCTCCTCTCCGGCTGCTGCAAGTATCTTGCGGAAAGCAGCGGGGAAAAACACCCGTCCCTTGGCGTCGGCTTTGGCTTCTGTTGTTCCTGTAAAACGCATGTTACCAATCGGTTTCAGTGTGACACGTCGACAATATTCCTATTTTAATCTGCCAAAGTTACCAACTTTCCTCCACTTTACTCCACTTTGAAGTTGTTTTCTTAAAATAAAATTCAACCATAGCCTTAAAAAAACATCGCAAACGCGTTATAACACAGAAGTATAAGTGCAGAATAACGGCAACCGGCCAAAAGTGGAGAATAAACGGGAACGCAAGGCGACGCCAATATGCAGCGCAGACACGCTATGCGCATATAATTTTTCTTCTTACCGCAAAGAATTTTTTTTCTTTGCGCACAAAATTTTTCTTTTATGCGCAGAGAATTTTTGCGCTCTACGCAGAGAATTTTCCCGCAATGCGCAATGCAGCTTTCCGCCGCCGGACTGCAATTTCAATTAGGGCCGCGAAGCCGCAAAAAAAAGGTGTACCGGAACGCATCCGGCACACCCCTTTGAGATTTTACCTATAGTTGTACTATTCGAGGTCTTCGAAATTGTAACGGTAACCTGAAACCTTAAGGTAACCCGACCCAGTGCCGTTGACGTTCACATAGTAAACTATGCTGTCGGCCTTGGCAAACTGTCCGCGGCCCATGTCTATGGAAACTGCGTCAAGCATCACCTTGCCTCCAACTACAGTGGCGTTCTCGCCATATTCGTTGGCTGCATCGGTAACCGAGAAAGTCTTGCTGCCATACTGCACATTGACCTTAATCTTGTGGGAATAGTCGTCGGAATCGCCCAAATAACATTCGCTCTGGTCGTCAATCCACATTTCATTTGCCTTGTTGGCAGAGGTGTTGTAGGTAAAGAGATGGAAAGAACCGAGATTCTCCCACTCCCAGTTTTCAATATTGGAGATATCACTGCTGGCCGACTCGCTGTAGTAGACGTTGGCTACCCATTCGCCGCACATCTTCTTAACCGCCGTGCCGCCTGCACTTGTGCTGCTGTCGCTGGGGTCGCTGTCACACGAAGTGGTGAAGCCCATCAACAAAGCCGCAATTATCAAATAAAGATATTTCTTCATGATCGCAATTCAGTTTAAGTTAAATTATTTCTGCAAAACCATTACAAGATGGTAATCGATCTCGGAATCGATGGTAACCTTGCCGGTAGCCTCGTCGTAAGAACCGGAAGCGCTCGTCATAGGCTCATTCCAGGGATTGGAAGCGGAGATGCCGGTAATGGTATTGTCCGCATTCAGCTGGAAATAGCCCGTGCAACGGTATCCCGAGCCATAGCCTATGGTCACGTCGTAGAGTCCGCCCCAATAGTCACTGATGGAATAGAGACCGGGAGCAAGCTCGGTAAGTGTTACAGAGTTGCCGGTTACAGGATAGTTGTTGAACACTTTGCCCGAGCCGTCGGTATTTATAATCTTGTAAGTACCGGTAATGTCGGTTGAAACTTCAGGGTCATAAACCAGCACCTGGCGGTCAACGGAAGCCGAAAAACCGTCCTTGTTCGACGCTGCGTAGTTGACATAATATATGCCTACCTTCGACGCGTCAACATCTCCCGAAACTACCACCTTCGACGTTACATCTTCTGTGCCTTCCGTAGCGGTGTAACCCGGGTCTACATATTTGGAGCCAACAGGCACGAGGCAAGTGCTGCCTCCGGTGAGGTCGAAGGAAACGTAGTGGGTGACATACGTATCGTCGCTGCCATCGTAGTCGCAGGAAGAGATTCCCCCAAGCACCAACGCGGCAATTGCGAACAAACTTATTATCTTTTTCATTTTGAATGTCATGTTTACTGTTTCAAATATTATTTATCCCAGAATACAGGAGTAGTAAGAGCCGGCTGGTCGGGAACATTCGAATTGATGTTCTTGCTAGCCGTTGAGTAGAACGCACGCACGGGAACAGCCTTTGTGCCGAGGTCGTTGCGGTAAGGATAGATAAGTGTGCCTGCAACATACTTTGTCTGGTCGGCTTCGAATTCTTTGGCGCTGATGCCCCACGAGGGAACATTTGTACGGCGCTGCTCCGACCAAGCCTCCATGTGGTCCATATAGAGAAGGGCAACCCATTTCTGCATATACACAAGGTTGAGTTTTGCATCGTTGCCGTTCTGGGCATCCCACGAAGTGCGGCTCTGGGCGAGGAACTCGCTCACGCCGCTGACTCCGCGCGCTGCAAAGTCGGCGGTTACGCCTGCTTCATAAGCAGCCTTGGCCTTTGCTTCGTCGCCAAAATACTTCATGTATACCTCAGCGAGGAGGAACTGAAGTTCAGCCTGAGTGAAGAAAGGAACCGATTTGGTGGCATAGTAGTTGAACTTGCTCACCACGCCGTCGTCCTTGTAGGTATAGCCCGACTCGAGGTGGGTACCGGGAAGGAGGCCGGCATACTTGCCTTCGTTGTCGCCGGTGGTGGCCTTTACAAACGAATAGGAGATACGCGGGTCGTTGGTGATGTTCATGTAGCTGATGATAGGATAGGCACCCACATGGTTCGCGGCCAACTCACGGTAGTTGGTTTCATACCAGGGATTGCTCTTTTCAGCTTCGTCGGAATAAGGAGGATTGAACTCGAAATCGCCGCTGAAGAACTCGCCCTTCTCCACTACAGCCTTGAGCTTGGAGGTGTATGTGGAAACATCGATACCGGCCTGTATCATGCGGAGATACATGCGCACGCGCAAAGCGTTTGCAAAGCCTTTCCACTCGTTGATGTCGCCATCGGCGATAAGGTCGTTGGTTGCCATCTTGTCTTCGGCAGAAAGAGCGGCTTCAGCCTCGTCAAGTTCGTTGAGAACACCGGCATAAACCACTTCGCCGTTGTCGTACTTCGGCTTCTGTATCTTAGAGCCCTGGAGAGCCTCAGCGTAGGGAGTCTCGCCCATAGCATCGACAAGAAGCTGGAAAGCGTAGGTGCGGAGTGTCTGCACCGCAAAGAGGTCGGCAGTATTTTGGGTCTTGCCCTGGATTTCCTGAATGTCCTGAAGGGCACCGGCATAAAGGGTGCGGTACCAACGGTCGGTCATGTTGTCGTCAGCGGTGAGCTGATACCAGGTGTACTTGTTGTACTGGTTTTTCGTAGGAGCCTGCTCGAAATACTGCACAAAGAATCCTGCAGTGTTGTACATACCGTCGCCTACTGTAGTGGCGATAGCATTCTCCACTGCCGGCATGATAAGGTCAGCGCTAACGTTGCTGGCATAGTTGGGATTATCGTTGATGTCGAGCGAACCACAGCTTGAGAGTGTGGCAAGAGCGACGAATGACAATACAAATATCTTTTTCATGCTGTACTATTCTTTATTTTAGAAACTGAGCTTAATGTTAAAGCCATATGTTCGTGTAGACGGGTTAGCGCCATATTCACCGAACTGGCCTGCGAGGTCGTTGCCGAACGAGGAAGACTCGGGGTCAACAAAAGTGTTGTCGCTGGGAGTCCACATAAGCAGGTTGCGGCCGAAGAGCGAAACCGAAGCGCCTGTGAGGAAAGTCTTGTCAATCCACTTTGCAGGCACGTTCCAAGTAAGCACCACGTCGCGGAGCTTCACGAACGAGCGGCTGATGAGGTTTGAAGCGTCGCAGTCGTACTGGTCAGCCCAATATGTCTGAATGTAGGAGTAATCCAAAGCCGTTGTGTTTTCCACATACGAAACAGTTCCGTCGGCTGCGGTAACTTTGTTCACAGAGTTGGGCACGATGAACGGGTTGCGGTCGTTGTAGATAGTCTGCTTTGCAATGCCGGTGAAGAAAGTAGTACCCTTTGTGCGGGTATACATCTTGCCGCCGTGGCGAACTTCCATGTTTGCAGTAATTGCGAAGTCCTTGTAACGGAGAGTAGTTCCGAAGCCCATGGTGTACTTGTAGTTCATGTCGCCGCAAACGGTGTACTTGTCTTCCTTGACGGGGAGACCGTTGGAAGCACTTACAACTACATGTCCTTCGGGGTCGCGCTCAAGCTTCTGGTCCTTGTATACGCCGAGGGGCTGGCCCTTGATTGCATAAAGGCTGGTTCCGCCGGTAAAGCCATAGATGACAACTTCGTCGCCGATTTCATCGGAGAGGCTCACCACCTTGCTCTTGTTGTGGGTGATGTTCCAGTTGAGATCCCACTGCCAATCGCGTGTCTTGATGGGAGTGCCGGTAAGCGAAAGCTCGATACCGGTGTTGCGAATCTTACCGATGTTCACGTTGCGCGAGCCGAAACCGGTTGCATTGTCAAGGCTCATCGAAAGAGTCTGATTGTTGGTGTTGCGGTTGTAGAACGAGAAGTCGAATGCAAAGCGGTTGTGGAAGAATGCCATGTTGAGACCAAGTTCAAACTCGGTGGTCATCTCGGGCTTGAGGGTGGAGTTGCCCATCACGTTCGAAAGCGAGAAAGCGTTGATGCCTGCGAGAGGGAACGATATAGTTCCGAAGCCAGAAGAACTTGCTGCTGCCTGAGCATAAACCGTTTTTGTAAGATACCAGTCAGCATCGTTACCTGTCTTACCCCAAGCTGCGCGAACCTTACCGAAGGAGATAATGTCTTTCACGTCCTTAGGAAGAAGCTCTGTGAACACGAAGCTGGCCGTTACACCGGGATAGAAGTACGAGCGGTTGTCTTTGGGAAGAGTCGACGACCAGTCGTTGCGGCCGGTGAGAGTGAGGAATACCATATCCTTGTACGAGCCTTCAACCTGTCCATAGAAACCTACGAGGCGTTTGTGGTAAGTATTGTCGTAAAGAGTAGGAGTTTTTCCCGAGTTAGCTGTGTTGAACCATGTGGGAAGGTCAAGACCTGTAACTTCCTGCGATGCGAAGGTGCGCTTGATGTCGTTGGTATTGAGACCAAGTAGAGCGTTGAGGTTGAAATCCTGGTTGATGGGCTTCGAGAAGTTGAGCATGAAGTCCTGGTTGATTTCGGTGTAGCGGTTGTCGCTTGTATAAACCCAACCAGTCTGCTGGCCTATATCGGAGTTGTCTTCCCAGTTGGGTGTTCCGCTCCAAAGCGCGCTCATATTGGGAATACCGTCGCGCTGCTTGTTGTTGGTATAGTCGAGACCCACACGGTAGGTGAACTTCAGGAAGTCGAAGATGTTGTAGTCGGCCTGGAACTTGCCCCAGAGTTTGTCGGTAGTAGTCTGGTCGAAGTAGTTGTTCAGAATGTAGTAGGGGTTGGTAGCGTTGTAGGGAGTGTAGTAGTAGCCCGGTGCATAGAACGGGTTGCTGAGGTCCTTCTGGCCGGTGATGCTGATATCGCGCGGCACATTGTAAAGCGCGAAGATCGGGTTCAGTCTCTGGCCTGTCGAAACGAAATTGTTCTTCTGGTAAGAATAGCTTATCGACGATGAGAAAGTGAGCTTGTTTGTTGCCTTGTAGCTGCCGTTGGTAGTGAAGGTGTACTTGTTGTAGGCATCAGCACGGGTGGGATATACACCGTTGTTGTTCACATTCGAGAGAGCCACATAGTAGTCGCTCTTGTCGGTAGCGCCGTCGAAAGCCACGCTGTTGTTGAAGGTAACGCCGGTGTCGAAGTAGTCGCGGATGTTGTTCTTGACAGCCTTGTAGCTCTTCACCATCTGCGAGTTGTCGTATACGCGGCCCCATACTCTTTCAACGCCATCGAAGCGGGGGCCCCACGAGCCGTTCTCTATGGCTATGTGTTCGCCGCTTGCGCCCTGGCCGTACATATTCTGCATTTCAACAAGGCGAGCCACATTCGAGAACTGTATACCGCCGTTGTATGTAACGCCAAGTCCCTTTTCGCGCTTCTTTCCTTTCTTGGTGGTAATCATGATAACGCCGTTTGCAGCGCGCGAGCCGTAGAGTGCGGTTGCAGCTGCGCCGCGGAGAATGGTCATGTCGTCAACGTCGTCGGGGTTGATGGCGTTGGCACCGTTACCAAAGTCATAGTTGTGATTCAGTTCGTCGCTTGAGTTAATAGCGTTGTTTACCATAGGCACACCGTCGATAACGAAGAGCGGCTGGTTGCTTCCAGCGAGCGAGCTGTAGCCACGCACGATAACCGAAGTAGAAGCACCCGGGTCGGCAGAAGTGTTGTTGATGGTTACACCTGCAACCTTGCCCTGCAATGCCGAAACTACATCGGCGCTGCGCACTTCGGTGATGTCCTGCGCCTTAATCGACGAAGCGGCATAACCCAGAGACTTTTCCGAACGCTTGATGCCAAGAGCAGTTACCACAACTCCGCTGAGCACCTTGTCGTTGGATTTAAGAGCTACGTTCATCACATTCTTTACAGGGAGCGTCTGGGCTTCCATTCCGATGAACGAGAAGCGAATCTGTTTTGCAGACGCGGGGATGTGAGAAAGCGTGAAGCGACCGTCGGCATCGGTATTCACACCGACTGTTGTGCCGGGCACGCTTACGCTCACGCCTATCAGCGGTTCACCGTTGTCGGCTGACGTTACGCGTCCGGTTACGGTCTTGACTTGCGCATTTACGAGGAGACACGAGAAGACTCCCAATAAAAGCATCATCAATTTTTTACCCATAATCTTACTTTTTAGATTAAACTTAGTTGTTATAATAGATGTTTCTTAATTTTCCCCAAACCGCAGATTGCCCCGGCTCACGCCCAGTTCCGCCGATATCGGTTATGTTTCAAGCCCTTGACGCGCGAAACGCAATTTTTATGGCTCGCATTTGCTACACGTACGGATACAATTATGCACGAAGGACTTTTATACATTTTTGCAAAACTAATCATTTGTTTCCAAACGAAAGACTTTTCGTCGTAACATTTTTTTAACCGCAATCACAATAATTATCCGTATGCATGTCAATTTGTCAAGAAAAGTGGAAAGTTCTTGCCTTTTTCACAAATACAAATGCCCGGCAAACCGCAATGCAACGCTTAAAAAATGACAAATTGATAATTTTTCGAGAAAACGCACGTTGCCAGCAAAAAACTACACTGCATCCGCAATTTTTTTTTCGTTTTTGCAATTTACCCGTTGCTTTTCGAAGAAAAAACAATGGTTATACACAAAAATTGCGTGTATGCCGGACCGCAAATCCAACACACACGCATTATAGTATATACATCAACCTTCCGGCGCTGCGGAAGCCCGCATCGGGAGCACTGCCGTGCCGCCGTCACTTGCCCAGCAGTAAATCAACGGTACGCTTCACCTGCACGTCGTCATCGGAGAGCACCTGTTCGGGCGTGGGTATCACTTCCACATCGGGCTTCAAGTCTTGGTTTTCGAGGTAATTGCCCCTGAGGTCCTTTACTGCCACTTCGGGAATTCCCACCACGATTTCGCCGTTGGCCTGCGTTTCCCACCACACGGCGGTCATGGTTCCCGCCATCGGAGCACCTACAAGTTTGCCGATGCCCAGTTCGCGGTACATGAACGGGAAGCCGTGGGCATTGCTGTAGTCGTTCTGGCTCATCACCACGGCCGACGGCTTCGTCCAGCGCATATAGGGGTCGTTGCCTATGAACTGTCCGCGCGGCTCGTAGGTGGCGAAAAGTTTTCCGCTGAGCAGCACTCCGAGGTCGTTGTGCAGCCATCCGCCGCCGTTGTTGCGTATGTCAACCACGAGCGCCTCCTTGTTGCGCAACTTGCCCATGACGCGCGAGAACACCTTGCGGAAGCTGGGCGCGTTCATCGACTTGACATGCACATAGCCTACCTTGCCACCGGAATATTTCTCTACGAGTTCCTCGCGCTGCTTCACCCAGCGGTTGTAGAGCAGCTGCGTGCGCACCCACCCCGCTGCCACGGGCTTCACGTCTTCCTCATACTCGCCCTTGCCTTTCGAGTTGGTGAGCGTGAGCAGGGTGTGCTTTCCCGCAAGGTCTTCAAGCAGCGGGAAGAAATCCTTGCCTTTTTCTATAGACTTGCCGTTGATGCGGGTTATGATGTCGCTGGGCTTGATTTTGCAGCCTACGAAATCGAGCGGACCTTGGGCAATAATTTCCTTAATCTTGAGTCCGTCGCCGTCGTAGTCCTCGTCGAAGAATGCCCCGAGACTTGCAGTCTGCCGCTGAGGGGACGTTCCGCGGTAGCGGGCGCCGGTGTGCGAGGCATTGAGTTCGCCCAGCATTTCGCTTAGCATTTCGGCCATGTCGTAGCTGTTGCCTATGTCGGTAACGAATGCGCGGTAGTTGCGGGCGTAGTAGTCCCAGTCCGTGCCGTTCATGTCGGTGCGGTAGAAGCGGTCCTTGAGCGTGTTGATCACGTGCTCGAAGATATAGGCATTTTCCTTCGACACGCTGAAGTCGTAGTCGGCCTTCACTTCTATTGTCTTCTCGTTGCCGTTGTCGAGCGACACCTTGCGTATCTTGTTGCCGCCGGCATATACGTTCTTGCCGTCGGCCGAAGCCGTAAACGATGAGAAGCCAAAGCGCGGCACAGCGATGCGCTCGCTGAAATCTTCGAGGTTACGCACATAAAGGTCGCTGCTGGTGGCATACTGCGCTACGTAGTACAGCTTTGTGCCGTCGGGCGAAAGTACGAAGTCGCCAAGTATTGACGACGCCATAGTGAGGCGCACGGTGCGGTCTTCGCGCCCTTCGAGCAGCAGTTTGAAGTCGGCCACACTGTCGGCTTTCGCCTTGTCGGAGTCTTTGCCGGAATCCTTTCCGGATTCCTTGTTGTCTTTCTTTTTGTCCTTGGAATCTTTTTTGTCGTCCTTCTTTCCGTCTTTCTTGTCTTCCTCGGCCTTCTTCTTGGCGGCGTCGTAGCGTTCGCGTTCTTCCTTGCTCATATTGAAGCGGTCGTAGGCTTCCTGGTCGAGGAACATGACGTACACGTCTTTCTGCGTCCCCCAGCTTCCGTGGTTGCGGTATCCGTCGCGGTCGCTGGCAAACACCACAGCCTTTCCACTGAGTGCCCAGTGGGCGCGCGAGTCGGAATATCCGCTTTCAGTGAGGTCAACCACCTTTGTGCCGTCGGCATATACCAGTGCCACGTCGGCATTGTTCCATCCGCCGTTGCCCATATAGGTAGCGAGCAGATACTTGCTGTTGGGCGACCATTCAAAGTCCAGGTCGAAATCGGTATACGAATAGTTTTCCTTGGCCGGCAACACGGTGCGCGACGTTTTCGAAGCGAAGTCGTAGACACGCAGTTCGGTGCGGTTGGCCCAATATGCCATCTTTTTTCCATCGGGCGATATTACGGGGTTGAAACACGGTTCGCTGCCCATCACAAGCGGTTCTTCCTTGAGTTCGCGTGCATACACGAAGTTATCGTCATCCTTGCGCGGCATGGTGGTTTTGTATATTCCCCACACGCCATTACGTTCGCTGTCGTAGACAAGCGTCTTGCCGTCGGGCGATATCGAAACATTCTGCTCGGTTTCGGGCGTAGATGTAATGCGCTTCGAAGTTTCGTAGTCGGGAGTGGTTACATACACCTCGCCGCGCGCAGTGAAGGCTATCAGTTTTTCGTCCTTGCTCACCGACACGCTTTCCAGTCCGCTGCGAATGGTTTCGGTGCGGTGGTCGAGCGAGGTGTAGTCGGCTGTTATCTTTATGTCGAGCAACTTCGGCTCACTGCCTTCGCGCATGGTATAGAGGTCGCCGTTATAACTAAAGCTCATTGTGCCGTTGTCGGCCACGGAGAGGTAGCGCACGGGATTCTTCTTGAAAAAGGTAAGCTGCTTCTTGCCCAAGCCGTCGACATTGCGTTTCCACACATTGAGCGAACTGGAACTTTCCTCGAGATAGTAGTAGCTCTTGCCGTCGGGCGCCCACTGCGGATTGAGGCATTCGCCGGCATAGTCGGAGAGTTTGCGGTAGGTGCGCTTGGCGGGGTCTACGGCAGTGAGCCAAATGTCGCGGGTAACGGGCGAAGTGTGGTGTTTGCGCCATGTGTCTTCCATGCCCTTGCAGTCCTGGTAGAGCATTTCGCCGGCGGCATTTACCGAGACGCCAGTCATGTAGAGTTCCGAGAATTTCCGCGGGCGCGATGCCGCGGTGTCTACCGCATACAGGTGCGAGAATTGCCCCGGGAAGCATCCGTCTTCGACGGTAGGCATATAGTAGGCGCGGTAGAGTATGTGTCCGTCGGGCAGGAAGGTTTCCACGCGCTCGTTGCAAGAATGCGTGGTGAGGCGTTTGGGGGTGCCGCCTTCAGCCGAAGTGACGTAGACGTCGAAGCCACCTTGGCGGTCGGACGAAAAAGCTATAAGTTTGCCGTCTTTCGACCATGCGGGGTCGGTGTCGTAGCCGGCGTTGGAAGTTATCTGACGTGCATCGCCGCCCTGCGAAGACACCACGAATATGTCACCGCGGTAAACGAAGGCTATGCGCGAACCGTCGGGCGAGATGGCATTCGAACGCAGCCACCTGCGCACACCATCGCCGTGCGCAGGAAGCGCCATGGCGGCGGCAAGCAGAAGGGGTATTGTCTTTCTCATTTTCAAGCTATGCTTATAGATACATCTTTTCCCGGAACTGCCGAGGCAATGCCGGGAAATAGGGATGTTATGTATTTTACTGTTTATCAGAACACGTAAGCCGCAGAAACCTGCCAGCTATTCGACTTGAAGTCGGTGCCTGCCTTGTCGGCAATTTCGGTAAGCCCTATCTTGCCAAGGTTGCTGAGGGCGATGTTGTAGGCAGCGCCTATTTCAAGATGACTTACAAGACGCACGCCGAGGCCTACGTTCCATGTAATGTTCGATGATTTGAATTTCACGATGTTGGAAGGAGTCTTGTCGCCCACTGTAAAGCCGAACTGCGGACCTGTTTCGGCATATATCGACGCAAGAGAGGCGAGTCCGAAACTGTAGCGCACGTTGATGGGAATTTCTATGCTCTTATAGTTTTCCGACTTCGAAAGCTCGTCAGTGTTCTTCACTTCTCCGTAAAGGCGACGCTGGCTGTACACCACTGCACCATTTACACCGAGCCCTGCAAGGGGAACTTTCACCCACATCTTTGGGCCAACAAACCAGCCGGCGCGGTTGGAGGAGTCGAAGAGCTTGTCGCTCTTATACGAAAGTTTCGAAACGTTCAGGCCGGCCATAACGCCGAAATTCACCTGTGCGCTGGCCGTGGTAGCTCCGCCTATCATCAAGGCAGCTACAAGGGTAAAGAGTATTTTCTTCATAACCGAAGCAAATTGTTAAATGTTTATCGGTTGCAAATATAATAAATTCTAGCATAATCGAGTAGCTTTGTGAGCGTTCGGTAAATTTCAGTCGCAAAACGGCGGTGAACGGACAAGTTTTGATATTTTTGCCGCTGCTAAGACTCATTATATAAAGTGCAACCTACAAGTTCATCTGCAATGAAACGAATGCTTTTCATCCTCGGCACGGCGATGCTTCTTCTCGCCTCGTGTGCTAGCAGCGGCGAAAGCGTAGCCTTCACCGTGGCACGCAACTATTTCGTGAAAAACAACGCCGTCGTGCCAAGCGACATGAAGCTGCGTACGCAAGCCGACTTCGACCGGTGCTTCGGCATGGCAACGACAATGGGCCCCGAAGGCAAGCCCACCGAAATTGACTTTTCCCGGAATTTTGCAATAGCCAAGGTGATGCCCGTCACCGACACCGCCACCGAAGTGGAACCTAAGAGCCTCAGAAGCGACAGCCGCGGCAAACTAACGCTCAAG
>CAVFSQ010000001.1:37459-42192 GCA_963625145.1 Bacteroidaceae bacterium
ATGGGCTACTCCATACAACCGTTCTACATTATTGTTGTAGACCGCAAGTATATCGGTTGCGAGATAAGCGAAGCCGAATGACGACTTCTTAAGCCGACACCGCATTCTGGATTTTCAGTCTAAAACGTTGCGGCTGCAACACCATTACAGGAGTTGCAACGCCTTTTCGTAGGCTGCGAGGAAATAATGCCCATCCTGAAGCCGCCGGCTCAGTAGGGCCACGTTGCCGCACATGGTGCGATATTCCTCTGCACTCAAAGCCGCCAGCCTCCCACCGATTTCGGAAAGCGAGTCAACCACTATGCCCACACCGTTTTCCTTTACAAACGGGGCAAGAGCCGCCTTCGACCACATTATCACCGGTTTTCCCGAACGCAGATAGAACGACGTCTTGTGGGGGTTGTTTATCATCAGGTAGCGGCCCCATTCGCCGTCGCAAGCGTCGATGCTACTGCCGTCCCACACCAAGCCGAAATGCCCTGCCGACGAGCGCACGAAATCATCGGACTTTATAAAGCCCATCGGCGTGATATGCTGCCACCGGACTGCCTCTTCCTGCTCAAGCCCTTTGCCGTAGACGTTGAAATGCCAGCCTTCGATGTGCGCGTCAAGCGTATAAAGGAAAGCGTTTTTCCGCCTCGCCAGTCCGCCGGCATACACCACCTGCCACTGCTCCGACGCATTTTTCACCGGCACGGCAGCGGGCGAAGGCGCCAGATAGTCGAAGATGCCAAGCGTGAGCATGGGCCGCGCATAGCCACGCAATTCCAGGAAACGCTTCATGGCCTCGTTGTGAACTACCAGCACGTCGGTATGGCCGAGACGCTCCACCTCCTGCGCCTCGGTGAGTTTGCGGCGACGGCAACACCCGAGGTCGTGAACAAGGGTTATGACTTTGCCGCCCTTCATGTGCACCAGTCTGCAGGCCAAGGAATAGTATTTTTTGAAGGGATACTGCATCAGCAGCACATCGCCGCGCCGCACGCGCACGACTATCAGCAGCACACTCAACAGCTTTGCAAAAAAACGGGCAACGCTGTTGTGCGACACGGCATTTACGGCAATGTTGACAAAGCCGGCCTGCGCCATTATGGCATCGATGTCTTCTTTTGCCTTGTTGCCCGACGGAATGCGGAGATAAAGCTCTCTCATTTTTCAATATACGTTCTGTAGCTGCGCTGGGTGTCGAAAACCATGCTGCCATGCTCAGTAGGCACACGGCGGGGAGTCATGTAGTCTGCACCGTACTGCAGGGTAAGCAGCCGCTCCGGATTTTGCGGAACGGGAATGCTGATGTATTCGAAATCCATATACTGCGGTTCGCCGAAATCCTGGTACGGTTCCATCACGCTGGCATGCTGGAAACTTATTTCGCACACCTGCCCCGCTGGGTTGGCGGGCACGCTTCGCAGCACATCTTCATAAATGCGGTAGCGCTGCACGTCGCTCAGCAGACTGGTGTTGTGGCGCATCCACATATAAAGCCATTCGGGCACGACATCGGAGAGTTTCGACACAAGGCGCATTTTCTGTCGCGCCAAGCCTTCTTTTTTGTAGAACCGCGAGAATGCGCGGGCCGTGGCCGGCATATTGTCTGCCGGGAAGATGTCGATGAAAATGCCCTGGTTGAACTTGTAGGGGCAACGTCCGGCATGCAACGGCCAGCATGCCGTTTCGCTGTTTCTCAGCTGTGCGTGCCGGCGGTGGTAGTAAGGGTCGGTGTATACGTTCTGAAGGAAGTACGGGTGCCGGAACTCGTTCGCCAGTTTCATGAGGCGGTCGTAGTCGGAGCGCATCATCAGCATGTCGATATCGTCGTCCCAGGGAATGTAGCCTCCGTGCCTCACAGCTCCGAGCAGCGTACCTCCGTCGGCGTACACGCGCAGGCCGTGGCGGCGGCATACCTCTAGCAGTTGGTTCACCATATCGATTTGCACTGCCCATACCGCCTTCATTTCGGGCGAAACGAAGTAGCCTCCCCTTTCTTCGCCGTCGAGAAAGCCGTCGGGAGGCACGAGATTGATGTTTTTGAGTGTCATTGCAGTTTGTGTTTCAGCACCTCTTCTATTACCGGTGCCATATCGTAATATTTATATTGTGCGAGCCGCCCACCGAAAACCACGTCGCGCTCGTTGCGAGCCATTTCGCGGTACTGCCCGGCAAGGCGGTTGTTGCGTGCATCGTTTACAGGATAGTAGGGCTCCATGCCGGGGGCATATTCCGCTGAATACTCCTCGCTGACAACGGTAAGCGGATTGTCGTAGACGGCGGCTCCGAATGTTTCGAAATGTTTGTGTTCGATTACCCTGGTATAGGGTTGCTGGTGACTGGTATAGTTCACCACGGCATTGCCTTGGAAATTGGACACGTTTTCAATGCGCGTCGCGAACCTCACCGAGCGCCACTCAAGCCTGCCCAGCCGGTAGTCGAAATAGAGGTCGAGCGGACCGGTATACACCAGGCGGCGGGCATAGCGCCGCCAGTCATGGTAGGGCGAGGAGAAGAAATCGGTATCGGCAAGCACTTCCACGCCCTGCAGCAGCCCGTTGGTGAGGCGGTTGTAGCCTCCTATGGGAATGCCCTGGTAGCGGTCGTTGAAATAGTTGTTGTCGTAGACCAGGCGCACAGGCAGCCTCTTTATTATGAATGCCGGCAGCTGGGTGCACGGGCGCCCCCACTGCTTTTCGGTGTATTCCTTCACAAAGCGGCAGTAGATGTCGCGGCCCACAAGCGCCAGCGCCTGCTCTTCGAGGTTGGCAGGCTCGCGCCCCTGCAGCAATGCGGCGGCTTCGCGCCTCTGCCCGTCTATCTTCTGCCGGGCCTGCTGCGGAGTGGTTACTCCCCACATCTGGCGGAAGGTGTTCATATTGAACGGCAGATTGTAGATTTCGCCGCGGTAATTGGCCAAAGGCGAATTGGTGTAGCGGTTGAAATCCACGAATTGCCGCACAAAATTCCACACTTCGCGGTTGTCGGTATGGAATATATGGGCACCGTATTTGTGCACGGTGATATTCTCAATACGTTCGCAATAAATATTGCCTCCGGTGTGGCTGCGGCGCTCCAGCACTAGGCACCGCTTGCCTGCCGCATGTGCCCGGTAGGCAAATGTCGCGCCGAAAAGGCCCGAGCCGACTATGAGGTAATCGTATTTTTCCATTGCAAAGGTTTCGAGTTGCAGGCAAAGTTAAGAATTTAGTAGATTATAGCCGGCATACAAAATCAATGCAGAAGAATTGTATATAAAATTTTGACACACCGGCAACATTGCCATGACGCTGACTATCATACGACACATGAGACATTATACCACACGGAGCGCCGCAGGGTGCAGGTTTACGCATGGGGGCTACGTCGCCGCCGGTGTCACTCGAAGACGACGACGCGACGGTGTCCGAGCAGCTCTTGAAGGTGAAGTTCTTGAGGGCGAGGGCACTCTTGATGCGCTGGCTGGCAGTGAAGTGCGCACTCTGCGCAGAGAATTTCCGCTCTGCGCTGGGCGCGGCGCAGGAATGCCCAAAGAAGGCAGCCGCGAAGGCATTTAAGTATTCAAGCAAGGTATGCGAGGGGCAGAATACTGCGTGCATAAATACGCTTTCACGCCTTAATGATACATTGTCGGCATGGGGTGTTAAAGTGTTAATGTTAATTTCAGAATTACTGAAAGAGTCCATACTTCGCAATGCGAAATATGGACTCTCTGTTTCTATTCCTCTCCCTGTTACAATGCGGGGAAGACTAGCGTCTACGGCTCATACCACACGCTGTGGCGCGATTCGAAGCTGCCGCCATAACGGCGCGACTCCATCTCCTTTTCCGGCACCGCACGCTCCGCCGAACTGGCTACCAGCATGCTGCATATATGCACCGGACATACCTTTATCACGGGATGGAAATAACGCATGAAAACGAGCCTTCAAAATTCCTATCTTCCTATTAGAGCGAGTCTTTTTCGATATCCTTGAAGTAGCGGTATGTGCCCACACGCAACTGGTCGGTGGCAGCGTCGTCGCACACTATGATGCCGTGGCGGTGGAGCTGAAGCGCACTGATGGTCCACATCTGGGTGACAGCGCCCTCCACGGCTGCCTGCAGCGCCTGAGCCTTGTTATGGCCGTTGCAGAGTATCATCACCTCGCGGGCTGCCATCACCGTGCCTACGCCCACAGTGAGCGCATGGGTGGGCACACTGGCTGCATCGCCACCGAAGAAGCGCGAATTGGCTATGCGGGTGTCGGTGGTGAGCGTCTTGACGCGAGTGAGCGAACTGAGCGACGATCCCGGTTCGTTGAAAGCTATATGCCCGTCAGGACCTATGCCTCCTATAAACAAGTCAATGCCCCCGGCACGCGCTATCTTCTCCTCATAGGCTGCACACTCGGCCTCAAGGTCGGCAGCATTGCCGTTGAGGATGTGGATGTTCTCCTTGGGGCAGTCGATGTGGTTGAACAGGTTCTTGGCCATAAACGAATGGTAGCTCTCGGGATGGCTCTCGGGAAGGCCTACGTACTCGTCCATGTTGAAGGTGACTACATTGCGGAAGCTCACCCTCCCCTCGCTGCATGCCTTCACAAGGTTCTGGTACATGCCTATGGGCGACGACCCCGTAGGCAGGCCCAGCACGAAGGGATGATCGGCAGTGGGGGCTGCCTGGTTTATACGGTTCACTACATAGTCTGCCGCCCATTGCGACAGCTTCTCATACGTGGGTTCTATAATGACTCTCATAATGC
>CAVFSQ010000002.1:0-26874 GCA_963625145.1 Bacteroidaceae bacterium
CCTTTAAGGTGCACGTGCCAGTCAATGACGGGAAAATCCTTTTGCTGAAGCCTTATTGCTCCGTCGTTTGGCTCATAGATTGGTTTTACGGTGTCGTTGGGATTTTTTGCATCGGCACTCAGCTGCGTCAGTTTCATGTTGCGGAATGTCACTTTGCCTTTGCGCCCTTTAACGGCTATCTTGCCGTGGCCCAGCCTGCGGTTTTTGTATTGCGGCAAACGGAACACTACACTGGGTTCAGTATAGCATACCACTTCGGTAGAATCGATTGTGATTGATATGTTGTTGCCGCGCACCGATATGGTGAAGTCAAACCATTGTCCGTCTTTGGTGGTAGTGTAGTATAGGTTTCTGATGGTTGAGAGACTACCCGTTTTGCGTGTGCCGTCGATGCCGCCGTTGTGTATCAGCATTTCGTAGCCTCTGGTGTCGCAGTGGAACAGCACTGCAGCTTCCGCCGAGTCTTCGGCGCAAGCCTGCCCTTGCAGCGTGAAATTCGTGCAGTCGTCTATGCCTGTGAATCTTGTCCCTTCTTCAACGGTTATCTCCGGCGCATTGACAATGCTGTCGTTCAATGTCCATTGGTCAAGGTTTTTGGTGGCGTTGCCGTTTCCCCGTGTACAGGATACTATCGCAAGCGTGGCGAATGCGAGTGCCGATATCGTGATTATTTGTTTTAGCATAATGTTTCCGTCTTTTATATACAAAAGTATTTCTTTTTGAGTTATTGCGCGTGGTGGGTACCCTTAAAATTTCGCGCTGGCATAGGCTTCGGCAAGTTGCTTCATGGCTTTCTGCAGAATGCAGCGTGGTTGCCCCACATTAAGACGCATGAATCCTTGGCCCGGTTGCCCGAAAATTTCTCCGTTGTTGAGGAACAGGCGGGCTTTGCCGATGTAGAACTTGTCTAGTTCTTCAGACGAAAGGCCGAGGTCGCGGTTGTCGAGGAACACGAGGAACGATGCTTCGGGTATGATGGCTTTTATGCGCGGGCAGTTGGCTTTCAGAAATTCGTCAACGTAGCGTATGTTGCCTTTGACGTAATCGAGCATCTGTCCCAACCATTCTTCGCCTTCGGCATTGTAGCAGGCTTCTACGCAGTCGTAGGCAAAAATATTGCCGAGGCCTATGTCGTTGTTGTCGAGATAGGCGAAGAATTTGCGTCGCAGCGAATCGTTTGTAACTATTGTGTGAGACGCCACGATGCCCGGCAGATTGAAGGTTTTTGTTGGGGCCATGAATGTAACCGTTATGTCGGCGGCTTCGGGGCACGAAATCGCGGTGGGAACGTGCGCTCCGGTTTTGAAAGTCATGTCGGCGTGTATTTCGTCGCTTATAATGGTTACGCCGTATCTTTTGCAAAGTTTCACGAGGCGCGCGATTTCGTCTTTGCTCCATGATGTGCCGCCGGGATTGTGGGGGTTGCAGAAAATCATAAGTCTGCATCCCGGCAAGTTGCGCTCTATCGCTTCGTAATCCATTTGGTAGCGGCCGCCTTCGAGCTTTAGAGGTACTTCAATAAGTTTGCGCCCGCTCGCGCGGGTAACGCTGGCGAACGGATGGTACACGGGAGTTTCGATCATTATGTTGTCGCCCTTTTCGCTCAGAAAGTTTACCGCAAAATAAATGCCCGGTACGATTCCAGGTATGTAGTGTATGTGTTCGGGGGGAAAGTTGAATGCGTAGTGCTTACGGTTCCATGCGGCAATGCTTTCATAATATGAGTCAGGCGCGCAGGTGTAGCCTAGAATGCGTTGCTGCAGGCGTTGCTCTATGGCGCGGGTAACGAAAGGTGGAGTGGCGAAGGCCATGTCGGCCACCCAAAGTGGTATAAGGTCGTCGCGCCCGGTTTGTTTTGCCATTTGTTCTACGCTGACGCAGTCGGTGCTGCGGCGCTCTATCGGAGTATCGAAATCGTATGTCATGCTGATGCTTTATTGCTTTGTTGCTTGCAAAGTTAGCAAAATCCGTGTAGCCGCCCATAAAAAATGAGAGAGGTGCATGTACACGCCTGTACCGCCCTCTCTCGCAATAATTAAGTATGAAGAGTGTCTTTTTTCTGTCAGATGTCTTTGCGCTGCATCAGGAATGCCTTGAATTCTTCGAATCCGTTGCCGAGAGGTGCGCTTTGTTTGCGCCCTTTCAGAAAATTGCTCAGTCTTTCGGGCATTTCGGCTTCGCGTCCGATGGCTTTTTGTATCACTTCGCCGAATTTTGCAGGATGGGCTGTCTCGAGGAATATTCCCGTTTCGCCTTCGTACATCAGTGCCTTAAGTGCGCGGTATGCGCAGGCTCCGTGCGGGTCGACAATGTATCCGGTGTTCGAATATACGCTGTCAATTGTTTCGAGTATTTCATTGTCATCGACTCTGAATCCGGATATTTCGGCAGCAATTTGGTCGTGTGAGTTGTTGTAGAGTTCGAGAATGCGGGCGAAGTTGCTCGGCGCTCCCACGTCCATCGCGTTGGCATAAGTCTGTACCGATGGGCGAGGTGTGTATTTGCCTGTATTGAGGTATTCGAGGAAGACGTCGTTGGCGTTGTTGGCTGCAATGAAACGGCTAATGCCGAGCCCCATGCGTTTTGCCACCAGTCCGGCAGTGATGTTGCCGAAATTGCCGCTCGGTACGCACACCACTATGTTGTCTTCTATGCCTTTGCGGCGCAGTTGGGCCACGGCGTTGAAGTAGTAGAACGACTGCGGCATGAAGCGTGCGATGTTTATGGAATTTGCTGATGTGAGTCGCATGGCCGATGTGAGTTCTGCATCGGTAAACGCTTGCTTCACCAGGCGTTGGCAATCATCGAAGGTGCCGTCGATTTCTATTGCAGTGATGTTTTGGCCGAGGGTTGCGAATTGGCTTTCCTGCACTCGGCTCACTTTCCCTTTCGGATATAGTACATATACATTTATGCCTTCTACGCTGAGAAATCCGTTGGCTACTGCCGAGCCTGTGTCGCCCGACGTGGCTACGAGCACATTTAGCTTGCGGCCGTCGCTTTTTGCAAAATGTGCAAGCAGTCTGGCCATAAAGCGCGCGCCGACATCTTTGAAGGCCAGCGTGGGTCCGTGGAAAAGTTCCAGGGCATACGTGTTATCGTCTATCTGGCTGAGTGGAGTGTCGAACGAAAGCGTTTCGGCTGTTATGCGGTTCATCACTTCTGCGTTCACGTCGGGGAACAGTGCCCGCGCTACGCGTTGCGACATTTCGATGAAACTCATGTCGGCGAAGTTGTTGAAGAAAACTTCGGGAAGCGCTGCGATGCGCTCGGGCATATATAGTCCGCCGTCGGGCGCGAGTCCGCGCGTTACGACTTCGGAAAGTTCTGCCAATGGGGCTTTATGGTTGGTGCTGTAATATTTCATTTTCGGTTGCGGATTAGTGTTTCATGAATTCGTTTATAAACTGGGCACCTACGAGGTTGCCGTAGCTTCCTTTTTCGCACGAATATTCGTCGAATTTATTGACGCTGTCGGCCTGTATGCCCGGATAGTAGATGAGGAAAGGCACTGGGTCGTTGGTATGCGTGCGCAGGCGACAGGGAGTGGGATGGTCGGGGAGCACGGCAATGCTTACGGGTTCGTCGAAGTTTTTTGCCGCTTCGGCCACCGGGCCTACGATTCTGTGGTCAAGGTTCTCGATGGTTTTTATCTTGAGTGCCACGTTGCCGTCATGGCCGGCTTCGTCGCTTGCCTCTACGTGTACGAAAACAAAGTCGGAGTGCTTGAGCGCTTCGATGGCGGCTTCGGCCTTGCCTTCATAGTTGGTGTCGGCTAGACCTGTTGCGCCCGGAACTTCAATTCTGTCGAGCCCGGCGTAGCACCCGATGCCTTTGATGAGGTCAACGGCAGTGATTACCGCGCCGCTGTGTATCTTGTCGGGGAAAATCTGTTCAAGGGTTTTCATTTTGGGACGGTTTCCGCCGCTCCATGGCCAGATGCTGTTGGCAGCATCGCGGCCTTCGCTTACGCGCTGCAGGTTGAGCGGGTGGCTGCTTAAAAGTTTCTGCGATTCGAGAATCAGACGGTTGATAAGCTGCGCCGTCTCTTCGGCTTCGGGCACTTCTGCTTTTACGAGCAGCGGTTCCCAGGGTTTCCCCGGCACGTCGTGGGGAGGAGTTGTTGCCAAATGCTTGTTTCCGCCTTTTATTACCAGCAGGTGGCGGTACTGTATGCCGGTGTAGAAATGCACTCTCTCGTTGCCGAGTTTTTCCTGAAGAAATTTTATGAGGATATCGGCTTCTTCGGTCTCAAGGCGTCCTGCCGAATGGTTTTTTAGCAGCGGTCCGTCAAGGCATACCAGATTGCATCGCAGAGCCAGGTCATCGTCGTCGAGGTCTACGCCTATGCTTGCAGCCTCGAGAGGGCCGCGTCCTTCGTAGACGAGGTGCTGGTCGTAGCCTAGAATTACCGAATTTGCCACTTCGCTTCCGGGGTGAAAGCCGTCAGGCACTGTTTTCAGCATTCCGCTACGTCCCATGCTGGCTAGCCGGTCCATGTTTGGGGTGTCGGCATATTGTAGAAGTGTCTTGTTTCCTAGCTCAGGCTCTTTCCAGTCGGCCATCCCGTCGCCGAGAATTATGATGTGTTTCATCTTCCTTTTATTTCAGTCCGGTTGCAGAGGTATCTGCCGCATGTGCAAATGCCAGATCCGGTTCGAGCCTAAATGGACATAGTCCGAAAGTGCGGCTCAGTTGTTGTTTTGTAAGTTTGTTTTGAAATGTTTGCTTGCTCTTGCAAGCGCGTTCCGCGTAGGAGCGTAAAAATTTGCCTCAACCCCTAAGGGTCGTGGTAGTGACGGTAGTGGTGGTGGTTGTAGTGAGCAACCGCCTTGTTATATCATATGTGAATCTTTCGTACATTACCTTTGTTTGTCTGCTGCAAAAGTACGAAAAAGTTTATGAAAGACCTGCTTTACGAGAAAAAAATCGCAAAAATGCTGTGAAAACTGCAGTTTTTTCAGAATTGGGGCAGAAGACGAAATAATGCTGCCGAATTTTGCAATATGTGTGTTATAAAACAGCATTCGAAGGTTTCGCGCTTGCCTCTGTAGCTTTTCCCGCAGCGTCATGATGGAAATATTGTCTTGGAAACGGTGAAAAAAGCGCCCGCATGACCTGCTTGTTTCCTGCCGTGCGGAAACTGGCAAAAAAAGGTCTACTGTAATTTAAGAGTCAAAGCCCCTTTTTCAAATTACAATAGATCTTTTTCCGATGACATGCGTATGCCGTTTTTGCGCTGTACGCAGAGAATTTTTCTTCTGTGCGCAAAGAATTTTCGCGCTATGCGCATACAATTTTTCTGCAATGCGCAACCAAATATTCCGCTGACGGTTTGGGGGATGGTTGCGTTAGACGTAAAGCCTGCTTAAAGTATGGCTTTCAGCGCGTCTTTGAGTTGCGCCTTGGGCACGCCGCCTACAATTGTGTTGGCCAGTTCGCCGTTTTTGAAATACAGCACTGCGGGTATTGACATGATTCCGTAGCGTTCGGCGATTTCGCCGCAGTCGTCCACATTGCAGCGGCCCACAACGGCGCGGCCGGCATATTCTTCGGCTATTTGCTCTACGAAAGGCATTATGTGGCGGCAGGGGCCGCACCAGTCGGCGTAGAAATCCACCATCAGCGGCTTGTCGCCGCCCAGAAGACTGTCGAAGTTTTCGTTAGTTATTTCTAGTTCCATTCCTATTTTGATTTTTATAGTATATATAATGTATGTTGTCAATAGTCGCGTGTGAAATAAATATAGTCGCCATCGTCGAAATAAAGCCTGAAAGCGTTTCGGCCCTCAAATTCTATTTCCCAATGTTCCGAGGCACGGTCGTAATAGTAGAATTCAATGCCGTAGCGCGTGGCGTTCCAGTCGAAATCTGCGCGGTCGGTCATCTTGCCGTAATCGTATTGGGTGATTTCGCCTTCGTGATTGTCGTAGAATTGCACGAGGGTGTACGAATCGGTGTAGCCGCCACTTGTGTGCCACACACCTACCAGCCTTTCGTCGCGCCACCATATGTCGGTGTCGCACGATGTCAGAAAAAGCGTCAGTGCCGCAACAGCCAGCACTGCAAACCTTGGGAAAAATGCTTTTGCGATTTTCATTATTTGAAAATTTGTAGCTACTGCAAATGTAAGCAATTTTTTCATAACTTTGCAAGACGTCCCGGCGTGTATCAGCGCATGGTCGGGGCGTCGTTAGAAGCAAACAAATAAAAAACTACAATATGAACTTGGTAAAGTCTCTTTTTCTGGCAGCAGGAGCTTTGCTGTGCACGGCAACGGCCGGTGCGCAGGGCAAGCAGCTGTTTGGCAGCGTTTCCTATTACACTCCGGGAAACCAGCAGGTGAAACATTCGCAGTTCGACGTGCGTTCGGGCAAGTATTCCACCGGGGCTTCGGCTCCTTTCAAGGTGGAAAGCCAGGTCGCAGCCAACGGCGATGAGGAATTGATAACCGTTAAGGTTACCGCCACCGAAACCGCGTATTTCCGCGTAGAATACGTCTATCCGTTTGAAGGCACCGCCGACGGTTGCCTGTACTATATGCCGGGTTTCTGGTACCACAAGAACATGCGCTCGCCCAAGGAGGCTCCTTCGTTCAAGACTTCCAAGAGCTGGACTGTGCGTGAAGACCGTCTGAGTACTCCGCTCACGGGTATTTTCAACACGCAGAACGGCAACAGCATCGTGGTGCTTCGCCACAATCCTGCGGAGGGAACCGATTGCCTCACCCAGAACCTTTCGGGCGACCAGGTGCTTTCGGGTAAGTCGACTGTGGGCTACACCGGCTTCGTAAACGAGGGGCAGGACGTTCCTTCGCTTTCGTTCGGTTACCCTTACATGGAAACGCCGAAGCGCTACATACGCAAACTTACGCTGATATCGCCGATCTGGACTTTTGCAAAACTCAACAAAGGCGAGAGCGAAACTGTAAGTTGGAGCGTGCGCCGCGCCAAATACGGCGATTATTCCGATTTCGTGGCAGGCACTTGGCAATATTCCTACGACAGCGAGAAACCTGCGCCTGTGGCACAGCGCTACAGCGATGAAAAGGCCAAGGAGATCATGACCAACTATTTCAAGGAAAGCTATGTAGACAAATTCCCTTTGAAATATCTTTCATCCGGCGGCATGGTTGTTGCAACCTGTGAGTCACCAGCGTGGGCCGAAGTGGGATTTATCGGGCGCACAGTGCTCAACGCGTTTAATTCGCTTGAATTCGGCGAGAAAAACAACCGCTCCGACCTTGTCAAAATAGGCAACAACATCATCGATTCCTATCTTGAACACGGCTTTACGCCAACGGGTTATTTCCGCGAACAACTCGATCTCAGCAGCAACAACGAACCCGACGTTTTCAGCATACGCCGCCAGAGCGAAGGCGCAATGGCAATTTTCTATTATCTGCAATACGAAAAGCAACAGGGACGCAAGCATGCCGATTGGGAAACGCGCATGAAGACTTTGCTCAACAATTTCGTGAAGATGCAGAAGGCCGACGGCTCATTTGCCCGCAAGTTCAACGCCAAGTCGGAAGACGTTGACGCTTCGGCCGGAAGCACGCCTTGTGCAACGCTTGCCCTTGCCATGGGTTACAAGTATTTCAAGAACAAGGCTTATCTTGAGGCTGCCCGCAAGACTATCGACTATCTTGAGAAAAACATAATCTCCACATCCGACTATTTCTCGTCTACCCTTGATGCCAACTGCGAAGACAAGGAAGCGTCGTTCTACGCCTGCGATGCGCTCTACTACATCTCGTTCATAACAAAAGGCAAGGAACGCGCCCGTTACATTGACCTTTGCAAGAAAGCAGCTTATTTCAGCGTGTCGTGGTATTACACCTGGGACCTTCCGTTTGCCGAGGGGCAGATGCTGCACGACCTAGGATTCAAGTCGCGCGGATGGGGCAACGTTTCGGTCGAGAACAACCATATCGACGTCTACATATTCGAGTTTGCCACAATTCTTAAATGGCTAAGCCAAAATACCGACGAGCAGCGCTTCGGCAAAATGGCCGACGTAATACATACCTCGATGCTTCAGCTTATGCCCGTTGAAGGCAACCTTTGCGGCGTGGGCAAGCCCGGATACTATCCCGAAGTGGTGCAGCACACCACATGGGATTACGGACGCAACGGCAAGGGTTTCTACAACGACATCTTTGCTCCGGGGTGGACTGTGGCTTCTTTGTGGACTTTGCTTAGCGAAGACCGCGTAAGCGCATTCTTCAATTCGAAAAAATAACAACGGCGGCATAGTGGCTACAACCGGTAACACGACGCAGCGGCTCTATATACGCGTGAGTCGGCGAAACCTGAGCTTTACGGTATACCAACCGTTTGGCGGCATGCCGCCTGTGGTTGAAAACTATGAGGTCAACCCCACGGCGTCGCTTAATGTCAACCTCAAGGAAGCGCTTGCCCAGTTACCTCTGGCGCAGGAAAAATACCAGCGGGCCGAAGTGATGCTCAATGTGCCATTCACCCTGAAACCGGTTGAACTTTTCAGAGAGGAAGACGCCGTGGCTATCTACCGCAAATGCTTTGCCGATGTGGAGTACGACCGTGTGTTTTACGATGTGGCAGGAAGCCTCGGGGCTGTGCTGGTATACGGTATGAGCGAAATGTTCTGCCGCGTTATCGACGAAACCTACCCGTCGGTGCGCTATCTGTCGTCGACTACCGCCATGGCTAACCGTTTTGCCGACAAGGCGCGCGGCTCTGACCGCAATCAGGTCTTTGCATACAGTCACGAAGATATGCTCGACATGTTTGTGTTCAGTTCGGGGCGTCTGCAACTTGGCAACCGCTATGAAATACATGGTGTTGACGATGCCGTGTATTTTGTGATGCTGGCAGTGCAGATACTTGGGCTTGACGTGCACCGTGATGAGTTCCATGTGTTGGAGTACGGCAACAGCGAGGCTGGACTTGCCGAAAAACTTAAAAACTTCCTTGCGGATGTGCGTCCCGGTGACGCTCTGACCGAATTCGGCAACAGCCCGGTGAGCAATTCCCCCCGCCTGCCTTACGACATGATGGCCTTTCTGCTGCAGCCGTTCTGAAAACTTTTCGCCGTGAGAATTATAACAGGAATATACAAAGGCCGGCATTTCGAAATACCGCGCACATTCAAAGCAAGGCCTACAACCGACTTTGCCAAGGAGAACCTCTTTAACGTGCTTCGCGGATATATCGAAATCGAAGGCGCTGATGTGCTCGACCTTTTTGCCGGTACCGGAAGTATTACAACCGAGTTCCTTTCGCGCGGATGCGCCAGCGTCACTTCGCTAGAACTCGACCGTGAACACTATGCCTTTATTGCAGCCGTGGTTAAGAAACTCGGCGCACGCAATTGCCGCCTGTTGCGCGGCGATGCATTGAGATTCGTGAAGCGGGCATCGGAGAAATACGACATTGTGTTTGCCGACCCTCCCTATAAACTCAAGGAACTTGCCGATATCCCGCAGATGGTTTCCGAAGCCGGACTGTTGAAACCCGGCGGCATCTTTGTGCTTGAGCACGGCAAGACAAACGATTTCTCGCAGCATCCGTGGTTTTTCGACCACCGCTCATACGGAAGCGTGAACTTTTCGTTCTTCTCTCCGCAGCGTGCCGATACCGACGCCGCTGCCGCTGCCGAGCATTGACATCAATCTTTTCAAATCCATTATTGTATGCAGGACTTCGTACATCTGCACGTACACACGCAGTATTCTCTGCTCGACGGACAATCGAAAATCCCAAATATAGTCGACAAGGCCATTGCCGACGGCATGCGAGGCATGGCAATCACCGACCACGGTAACATGATGGGCGTAAAGGAACTCGCCGATTATGTGGGGGGACTGAAAGGCAAGGCAAAGAAGAAACTTGCCGAACTTGAGGCAAAGCTGAAGGATGCCGATGCCCAGGACGCTGAACAGTTGGCCGAAGACATTGAGAAGCAGAAGCGGATTCTTCGCTTTATGCCGATATTCGGGTGCGAGATGTATGTTGCCCACCGGCGCAAGGAAGACAAGTCGAAGGACAAGGGCGATGCTTCGGGATACCACCTTATAGTGCTGGCAAAGAACCTGCACGGGTACAAGAACCTTATAAAACTTGTTTCGCGCTCGTGGGTTGACGGTCTTTACTACAAGCCGCGTACCGACCGTGCCGACCTTGAAAAATACCATGAGGATCTTATCGTTTCGTCGGCATGCATTGCCGGCGAAGTGCCCCACAAAATACTGCATGGCGATATTGCCGGCGCACGCGAGGCTATAGAGTGGTATAAGCGCGTGTTTGGCGATGACTATTATCTCGAACTGCAGCGCCACGAGGTGAAAGACCCGAATGTCGTTGCCAACCGCGAAACGTTTCCCCTGCAGCAGCAGGCAAACTCCGAAATTATAAAGCTCGCCGGCGAATACGGCATAAAGCTGATATGCACAAACGACTGCCATTTTGAAAACCAGGAAACGGCCGAGGCCCACGACCATTTGCTTTGCCTTGCTACGGGAAAGGACCTCGACGACCCCAATCGCATGCGCTACTCCAAGCAGGAATGGTTCAAGACGCGTCAGGAAATGAACGAAGTGTTTGCCGATGTGCCCGAAGCGCTTTCCAATACTTGCGAGATTTGCGACAAGATAAGCGAATACAGCATCGACAACGGCCCTATAATGCCGTTCTTCCCCATTCCCGAAGATTTCGGCACCGAGCAGCAATGGCGCGAACGCATAACCGAAGAGCAGCTTTATGCCGAATTTACAAGCGACGAGCACGGCCAGAACCCTTTGCCGAAAGACCAGGCCGACAAGGTGATTGAGCGCCTCGGGGGCTTTGACAAGATTTACCGCATCAAGTTCGAGGCCGACTATCTGGCTAAACTTGCCTACGACGGCGCGCGACGGCTTTACGGCGATCCTGTGCCCGAAGACGTTGCCGAGCACATAAACTTCGAACTTCATG
Organism: Bacteroidaceae bacterium; assembly: GCA_963625145.1. GTDB lineage: Bacteria > Bacteroidota > Bacteroidia > Bacteroidales > Bacteroidaceae > UBA6398. Next base: position 10,955 of record CAVFSQ010000002.1, read on the forward strand.
TGATGAAGACCATGGGTTTCCCCGGCTACTTCCTCATTGTGCAGGACTTTATCAACGCTGCGCGCAACGAACTCGGCGTAGTGGTGGGGCCTGGGCGTGGCTCGGCCGCCGGCTCGGTCGTGGCCTACTGCCTTGGAATAACCAAAATCGATCCGCTCAAGTATGATTTGCTTTTCGAACGTTTCCTTAACCCCGACCGCGTCAACCTTCCTGATATCGATACCGATTTCGACGATGACGGACGCGGAAAGGTGCTGAAGTGGGTGATGGACAAATACGGCCACGAAAATTGTGCCCATATCATTACCTACGCCACCATGGCGATGAAGAATTCGCTCAAGGACGTGGCGCGCGTCGAGAAACTGCCGCTGCAGCAGGCCAATGCTCTGTGCAAGGCTATCCCCGACAAGTTTCCCGACAAGATGAAGCTGAATCTTACCAACGCTATAAAGATAACTCCAGAGCTTCAGCGGGCCGAGATTTCAAGCGACCCAAAGGAAAGCAACACTATAAAGTATGCCCGAATGCTCGAAGGCACCATACGCGGCACCGGCCTGCACGCCTGTGGCTTCATCATCTGCCGCTCGCCAATCAGCGACTGGGTGCCCGTTTGCACTGCCGATGACCCCGATTTCCCCGGGGTAAAGACTGCTGTGACGCAGTACGACGGGCATGTAATTGAATCTACCGGATTGATAAAAATGGACTTCCTTGGGCTCAAGACGCTTTCGGAGCTTAAGGAAGCCTGTCGTGTGGTGAAGCAGACCACGGGTGACGTGGTGGACCTCGACACAATACCTATTGACGACGCCAAAACCTACGAACTCTACCAGCAAGGCAATACGATAGGCACTTTCCAGTTCGAGTCGAACGGCATGCAGAAATACTTGCGTGAACTGCATCCCACCGTGTTCGAGGATCTTATCGCAATGAATGCGCTCTACCGTCCCGGCCCTATGGACAAGATTCCCGAGTTCATACGCCGCAAAAAGGACCCTTCGCTCATTACCTACGACATCCCCTGCATGGAGAAATACCTCAAGGATACCTACGGCATTACGGTATACCAGGAGCAGGTGATGCTTCTGTCGCGTTTGTTGGCCAACTTCACGCGCGGCGAGAGCGATGCACTGCGCAAGGCCATGGGAAAGAAGAAGAAGGCCATAGTAGACGCCATGAAGCCCAAGTTCCTGAAACAGGGATGCGAAAACGGCCACGATGAAAAGGTGCTCGAGAAAATATGGGGCGAATGGGAGAAATTTGCCGAGTATGCCTTCAACAAGTCGCACGCCACATGCTATTCGTGGGTAGCTTATCAGACTGCCTACATGAAAGCCCATTATCCGTCGGAATATATGGCGGCACTCATGACGCGTCGCTTCAGCGACATCACCGAAATCACAAAACTCATGGAGGAATGCCAGAGAATGCGCATTTCAACACTCGGCCCCGATGTCAACGAAAGCTATATGGAATTCGGTGTGAACGCCAAAGGCGAAATACGCTTCGGACTATCGGCCGTGAAAGGCATGGGCGGTGCGGCGGCGAAGACCATCGTCGACGAGCGCCGCGAACACGGCCCGTACAAGGATATCTACGATTTCATGGAGCGCGTGAACCTTTCATCGCTCAACCGCAAGTTCATGGAATGTCTTGCGCTGAGCGGAGCCTTCGACTGCTTCGGCATTGAGCGCGAGGCATATTTCGCACCGTATTCCGACCGCGAGAACTTCCTTGAGGCTCTGATGAAATACGGCGCAAACTTCCAGCAGGAAAAAAACGAAGCCCAAAATTCGCTGTTCGACGATATTGGCGGCATGGAAATTCCTCACCCTGCCGTGCCGGCAAAATATGAGAAATGGAGCAATATAGAGCGTCTCGACCAGGAGCGCTCGCTGGTGGGCGTATATCTGTCGGGCCATCCGCTCGATCCATATGCCGTGATTATGGAGCTGCTTTGCAATACCAATTGTTCCCAGCTAGGCGACCTAGAAAAACTCAGGGGTAAGCAAATCGTGCTCGGCGGAATGGTTACGGCCGTGCGCACGGGGCTTACCAAGAAAGGCTCTCCCTACGGAATAGTGCATTTCGAGGATTTCGACGGTGACGGCGAGATTCCTTTCTTCGGTTCCAGTTGGCCGCAGTGGCAAAACTTCCTGCAGCTGGGCTATGCCGTGCTGCTGCATGCCACGGTTGAACCCAGAAGGTTCGTGCAGAATTCCTACGACCTTAGGGTGAACAAAGTTGAATTCCTTTCCGATGTAAAGACCAAAGGCATTGCCGAACTGGAAATCCACGTGAACGTAAACATGCTCAATGCAATGGAAATCGGCGAGCTTTGTGCGCTGGTTGAAGGCAATCCCGGCAATACCAGCGTGGTGGTTTCGTTCAGCGATAGCGACAAGTACCGCAACATTATGGTACGGTCGAGGAAAAGGAAAGTGAAAATCGAACGGCCGCTTATAGAATTCATGAAGCACAGTCAGGCTTTCAACAGTTTCAAACTCGTGCCGAAGGAATAGGGCGCACCGTGGCATGTGAATGCAAACTTTCAGGGCGTTCGGTCTGCACTACAATTAATTTCCGCTATGCGTATACAATTTTTCTGTTATGCGCATAGCGGAAAAATTGTATGCGCAAAGAGTTTTTCTGCGATGCGCAAAGCGCGAAAAAAGGTGCTTTGGTTTTCGAAAAACAATAGACTTTTTCAAGGGAAAATATTAGGATACTTCCTGCAAAGTTTTGTCCCTGCATATAGGCCTTTCGGGGACTTTATGCCTTGCGGGCGGCGTCTATGCGCAGGAATATGAACAGCAGCAAGGTGAATCCCCACAGCGACGAGCCACCGTAACTGAAAAACGGAAGCGGAATGCCTATGACTGGAGTAAGCCCTATCACCATGCCTATGTTGATGAACACGTGGAAGAGCAGTATGCTGAGCACGCAATAGCCGAATATCCGGCCGAAGGCGTATGTCTGCCTTTCGGCAAGCGTTATGAGGCGGAATATAAGCGTCAGATAGAGAAGGAGCACTATTGTGGCACCAATGAATCCGGTTTCTTCGCCTATGTTGCAGAATATGAAATCGGTATCTTGCTCAGGTACGTATTTCAACTTGGTTTGCGTGCCGTTGAGGAATCCCTTCCCGGTAAGTCCACCCGAGCCGATGGCTATCTTGCTTTGGTTTACATTGTAGCCGGCGCCGCTCAAGTCCTGCTCCTTGCCCAGCAATACCTTGATTCGCTGTTGCTGGTGGGGCTCAAGCACATCGTTCATGACGTAGTCGGTGGAAAAGAAGAATGCCGTGGATATTGCCGCAAACAGGGCTATGTAGAAATACTTCAGCCGTTTGAACTTTATGGCCTGCATAGTAAGGTATAGCACCACTGCTGCTATTACGGCAACGAAAGCCCACGACACGTCGAACGGGAGAATGAAGCGCGAGAAGAGGTATGCCAAAATCATTGTGCCTCCGCCGTAGCCGGTTATGCGCTTGAAATGTGTGCGGCGGTCGGACGAAGCGAAGGTCAGTGCAGAAGTGAATGCCCATATTAGTACCAGTACCGCGAATGCACCGGTTGACGTGTGGGTGCCCCACATTGGCACGTCGGAGAATTTCTGGCCTACTACAAAGTATATTATTGCGGCAAGACCGGCAAAGAGGAAACTTCCGTTCATGCCTTCGCGGTAGAGCATGAGGAAGAAGGCCGTGTAGACTAGTGCTGAACCGGTTTCGCGCTGCATCACTATAAGCGCCATGGGCAGCAGAATAAGTCCCAGCGTGATGAGGAACGTGCGCGTGCATCGTATGTCGTAGCCGTATTGCCCCATGTATTTTGCCAGTGCAAGTGCCGTGGCGCATTTTGCGAATTCGGCAGGCTGGATGCTCACGCTCCCTAGTTTTATCCACGAATACGAGCCTTTGATGTCGGTGGCCACAAACGGCGTGACGAGCAGCAGCAGCATGAATGCGGCGTAGACGGCATAGGCAAATGTGTCGAATATCTTGTCGTCGAGCAGGAGTATTATGAATCCCAGTATGAACGCGAAGCCTATCCACAGCAACTGCTTGCCAGAGCGGAGTTCGAGGTTCAGAAAATCGGGCTGCCCGTATTCGTAACTTGCACCGCAGACGCTGAACCAGCCGCATGCCACAAGTATGAGGAACAAGCCTATAGTGAACCAGTCAACGCGCCTGGCAACCGATACGGTTCTATCGTTCGTAGTTTCCATAAGGTATGCGTTTGTGTTGGAATTCTTCGGCCACGCTTTCGCCGTGGGGCGAGAGTGCGCCGTTGAGGTATTGTTCTATCATAACCGAGCCTATAGGCACTCCGTAGTGGGCGCCGAAGCCGCCGTTCTCCACATATACGGCAATGGCTATCTTGGGGTCGTTCATCGGCGCGAATCCTATGAATGCCGAGTGGTCGTGGCCGCGGTTCTGCGCTGTGCCGGTCTTCCCGCACACTTCGATGCCTGGAAGATTGGCTGCCGTGCATGTTCCGCCGAGCACGGCGCGCCTCATGCCCGCCACTATGTAGTCGTAATAGCGATGCTCTACCATGGTGTAGCGCCGTGTGCGGTAGATGCTGTCGATGGAACCTCCCTCTACACTGCTCACCACGTGGGGAGTGACAAACCAGCCGCGGTTGGCTATCGTGGCGGCAAGGTTGGCTATCTGCAGCGGTGTGGCGTTGACTTCGCCTTGGCCTATGGCATCGCTTATTATTGTCACTCCGTTCCAGTGCTTGCGGTAGTGCTTGTCGTAGTATTCCGAATTGGGAATCATGCCGCGCCGCTCGCCGGGGAGGTCGACGCCAAGTTTGTAGCCGTATCCCATCGATACCATATAGTCTTTCCATCGCGTGAAGGCGTTGCCAATGCTGCCGTATTTGCGGCGGTTGCTCATCATGTAGTAGAATCCCCACGAGAAATATGCGTTGCACGACGTTGCCAGTGCCGGTATCAGCGCCAGCGGCGAGGCATGGCCGTGGCATGCCTGATGAAAACGCCCTATGCTCAGGCCGTGGTGGCAGGCGAACTGCGTGCCGGGCGAGATGATGCTTTCCTGCATGAATGTCAGGGCTTGCGTGGGCTTGAAGGTGGAACCGGGGGGGTATTGCCCGCTGATGGCGCGGTTTAGCAGGGGCTTGCGCCAGTCTTTCTGCAGCATCTTCTGGTTTTTGCCGCGCTGGCGGCCTATCATGAGCCGCGGGTCGTACGACGGCGATGATACCATGCACAGAATTTCACCGGTCTTGGGCTCGATGGCCACTATGCTTCCGATTTTGCCTTCCATAATCCTTTCGCCCAGGGCCTGAAGGTTGATGTCTATGCTCAGTTTGAGGTTTTTCCCCGGCTGCGGTATACGGTCGGCCTTCCCGTTTTGAAATCTTCCCTTTATGCGCCCGTGCACGTCGCGCAGCAGTATTTCCATGCCCTTTTCGCCGCGCAACTGTTCTTCGTAGGAACTTTCCACGCCGATTTTCCCTATGTAGTCGCCGGCTTGGTAATAATAGCTGTCGTTTTCAATGTCGCGCGGCGACACTTCGCCCACATCGCCAAGTATGTGCGCCCCAACGCCATAGACGTAGCGCCTGATGCTGCGGCGCTCCACCGAAAAACCGTTGAACTTGAACAGTTTCTCTTCTATCTGCGAAAAGTCCTGCGACGGTATCTGGCTGAGGAAAAGCTGGGGCGTGTGGCGCGAATAGCCGAGGTTCTTCTTGCTGTCTTTGATTTCGAGCATCCGCTGTATGTAGAATTCCTTGCTTATGCCAAGCGTGCGGCAGAAGTCGAGTGTGTCGATGCCGTGCTGGCCCGTCATTGTCACCATAAGGTTGTAGACGGGCTCATTGTAGACGAGAAGTTTGCCGTTGCGGTCGGTGATAAGTCCGCGCGACGGGTATTGTATCTTCTTCAGAAATGCGTTGGAATCGGCGTTTTTCTTGTAGTCGTCGCTCAGCACCTGAAGCGCGAAGAGCCGCACAAGGTAGACGAGCACAATGACTGCAGCCATTCCGCCAATCACGAATTTGCGGTTTTCGAGGTTAGTGTTCATTCAGTGCTTCTTCTTCCTCCTCCCGTGCGCACGCTTTCGATGGCTGCTATTATCAGAATGGTGATAAGCGAACTACTGCCAGCATTTACAAGCAACTCCGTCCAGTTGAAAAACGAAAACGTTTCGCACAAATGGAAAATGGCTTCACAGAAAACCGTTCCGAGCGATATGTAGCGGATATAGGATCCCCAGCCCATCTTTCTTGCCGAGGGAAGAGGAATTTCGTCGTCGGTTTCGATTGTGGAATTTACATTGATAAGCCACGGTTGTATCATGGCAGTGGTGGTAAGCGCAAAGGCCGCGACTCCCGGTGTGTCGGTAAAGGTGTCGGCGATTACTCCGAGAACGAAACTCCATAGCAACATAGCGCTACGCGAACTGTTGCCGGGAAAGAGCAGCACGAAATACACGGTGACGAACGGGGTGGCGTGTCCCAAAATGTGCACGTGGTCGAACACAAGCGCCTGCAGCGCAAGTGTCAGCAAAAACCAGCCGAGAGTCTTGAATATAGTGCTTATCATTGCCTGCGGAGTTTACTGTTGTTCGTCTTCGAGCGCCCTGTTCTGCAAAAGGTCGATTTCGGCTTTGGCAGGGTTTGATATCACGCACACGTTGCGCAGATTGCCGAAGTCGGTTGCGAGGTTTACTTTTACGCTGTAGGAAAGCCCGTCGTGCGAGTTGCCTATCTTTATTATGCGGCCCACGAAGAGCCCCGGTGGGAATATCGCCGAGTGACCGCTGGTTTCAACGTAGTCGCCTACATTGAAGCGGGCGTATCGCGGTATGTCGTTGAGGTTGGCTAGGAGTGGGTTGCCGCCTTCCCAGCCGAGGAAACCGAAGAAACGGTGACCGCGTATGCGGCAGCTTATGCTCGACTTGCGGTTTACCACCGGCATCACCAGACTGTAGTTGCGGCTGGTGAGGTATACGATTCCCACGATTCCGCTTCCGCTTACAACTCCCATTTCGGGGCGTATGCCATGTGCTTCGCCTTTGTCGATTACAATGAAGTTGTTGGCATTCGTGATACTGTTGGAAGTCACCTGTGCTGGGATTATGGTGTAGCCTGTGAGGGCGTTGCGCATTTTTTCGTTGAGTTCGATAGAGTCGGCTCCTTGCCGCAGTAACGCTTCGCGCAATTGGTCCACCTGTTTCTGCAGCATGACGTTCCGGCGTGTGAGGTCACCGTTTATCTTGCCGAGATTAAGGTACGACACGAGGTCGGAGTAGGTGCGGTTTATGCCGGCGGTGAATTCGTTGGCCGAGGTGAACCAAACACTGGCATGGTAGTCGTTGAAGCGGAAGAGCATGACGAATGCCAGGGTTTCGAGTATCAGAAACACTACCCAGTGGAAGTGACTCTTTATGAATTCTATCAGGTTGTGCATCCTGCGGTTTCAAATGCCGTAGTGGGCGTGATGTTGTGTTGTTGCAGTGTAGGCGCATAGCTGCGCCTGCGGTGGTTATTTGCGAAAATGGTTAGAAGCGTGCCGGTTTTCCGTGTCGCTGTCTAACCATTTCTTTGCGGTTTGCCGGACGGCTGTAGCCTTCGCAGCGGTTATCTCATTAGGAACGAGTAATGGTTTACGTTCTTTAGAGCCACTCCTGTGCCTTTGGCCACGCAAAGCAACGGGTCTTTGGCCACATGGAACGGAATGTTTATCTTGTCTTTCAAGCGCTTGTCGAGTCCGCGCAGTAATGCTCCGCCGCCGGTGAGGTAAATGCCGTTGTGCACGATGTCGGCATAGATTTCGGGCGGTGTGTTCTCCAGGGCGTTGAGCACAGCTGTTTCGATTTTTGCGATGCTCTTTTCGAGACAGTGGGCTATTTCCTGGTAGCATACGGGCACTTCCATAGGCAGCGCGGTGATACGGTTAGGACCGTGCACCACATAGTCCTGCGGGCGCTGGTCGCCGAGGTCGGTAAGGGCGCTTCCCACGTGTATCTTGATGCGCTCGGCCATTCTTTCGCTCACCTTGAGGTTGTGCTGGCGGGCCATATAGTCTTGTATGTCGGAGTTGAAGTCGTCGCCGGCCATCTTGATGGAGTTGTTCGACACGATGCCGCCGAGCGAAATTACTGCAATCTCGGTTGTGCCGCCACCTATGTCGACAATCATGTTGCCTTCTGGCGCCTCTACGTTAAGGCAGTCTTTGGAATCCATTCCGGCTTCGAGTTGCTCGGCTCCGATACCTATGGCTGCAGCCATAGGCTCGAATAGAAGGTATACGTCGCGTCCGCCTGCATGCTCGGCACTGTCGCGCACCGCACGCAGTTCCACTTCGGTCGAGCCCGACGGCACTCCGATTACCATGCGCAGCGAAGGCGAAAAGAGGTGGTTGCCCACCTGCGCTTTTTTGATGAGGCCGCGCATCATCTGCTCGCAGGCATAGAAGTCAGCGATCACTCCGTTTCGCAACGGACGGATTACGCGGTAGTTGTCATTGGTTTTCTCGTACATCAACTTAGCCTCTTCGCCCACTTTGACCATCTTGTTGGTGCTGCGGTCGAGGGCTACAATAGAAGGCTCGTCAACCACTATCTCACCGTTGTTGATGATGATGGTGTTGGCTGTGCCGAGGTCCATTGCCAGTTCTTGGGTGAAAGAAAAGAATCCCATTTATGTATTGGTGTTGTTTTTGTGTGGAAGTGCTGGCGCTTGCGGATTATTTACCTTGTGCGAAATAGTTGTGGATTGCAGTGTCGTAGTGGCTGCTGGTAGCGAAGGCCCGTTCTGCGAAATGCCGACGGTCTTCAATGTCGGAATTGGCGCCTTTGGCGTTGAGCATGGCAAGCAGGTCTGCGTATTCGGCCTTTGAGGGAACGATTACAACATCCTTGAAGTTCTTTGCTCCGGCGCGGATGAGGGAGATGCCACCTATGTCGATCTTCTCGATGATATCGGCTTCCGAAGCTCCGCTTTTCACTGTTTCTTCAAAGGGGTAGAGGTCTACGACAACGAGGTCGATAGACGGGATTTCGTATTGCTCCATTTCCTTGATGTCGCCGTCGTTTTCGCGGCGTGCAAGTATGCCTCCGAATATTTTGGGGTGAAGTGTCTTTACGCGGCCACCGAGTATGGACGGATATGTGGTGAGTTCCTCGACTTTAGTGCAAGGATATCCCCAACTTTCTATGAATTTCTGTGTGCCGCCTGTTGAGAGAAGTGCTACTCCTTCTTCGTGCAGCTTCTTGAGGATTTCTTCGAGTCCGTCTTTGTGGAAAACGGAGATAAGGGCTGTTTTGATTGCCTTAGTTTCTGCCATGTTTACAAATAGTTGCGACCTGTTCGGCCAAACGGTGTTTAAGAATACATATATTTGCGGCAAAGTTAGCAATTTTTCAGATACGCTTTTGATATCTAGCCGAAAAATGTGCGTTGCTTTATGTTTGATTCAGAAGACGGCCTTTCGCGTTGCGGAAAATGTGTGCGTATTGCCGCAGCATTATATGCTTTACCGTTGAAAAAGTAAGGCATGTAATCCACACAAGGTGCTTTACTTTTTAGAGGCTAAAGCATCTTGTGTGCGGCTTTTCCATACAGCTGTAATGCCGTGTTGCCCAATGTTGTTTTTGGCCATTACGGCAGCGGTTCCATTTGCTTTTTGGGTAAGTCGCGTTGCCTGGCAATACGTATTGTTTAATGGGAAAGGGCTGAATTCCTGCTACATGGAATTCAGCCCTTGTTTCAGACAGTCTGATTTTGACTCTCAGTCACCGGCATCAAAGCAGGATGTTGTCTTCGTAGGCAATGATGCGCTGTCGGGCCTCGTTGGGTACTGGCACCGAATCGTTTTTCGAAGCGGAAAAGCATACCATTACAGTGCGGCAAGTGCTCACCATGCTTCCGGTGCGGGTATTCACGGCTTCCTGCGATACGGTAATACTTTTTGTGCCGATTTTGGTTACGGCGGTGAGTATTTCGATTTTGTCACCGTAGAACACTGGATAGATGAAGTTGGCATTGATGTTGGCCACTACGGTGTGTATGTCACCGTTCACGAGGTCGCGAAGCACTGAACCGAAATATTCGGTCTTGGCCATGTCGTAGAGCGAGAATATCACGGCGTTGTTGACGTGCCCGAACCGGTCAACGTCACTGAATCGCAGCTGGGCTGGAATGCGGTGACGGTAGTTGGTGCGTTGTTGCTCTTCTTCCATATGCGTTGTCCTGGAATTTGTTCCGGTTCTCTTTGCTATTTTTGTGCCAAATGTAATACGATGCGGCCTTTGCGCGGTGTTATTTTGAACACTTTGCCTTTCTCGTTCCGCAAATCGGTAAATTCACCGCTTTTGAGGGTTGCAGAGTAAGCAAAACCGTTGTGTGAGGCTTTGACGGTGTTGCCTCCGATTGTGGTGAACGGCAGTTTGGCTTCCTGTGCGACGGTGAGTTGCAGACAGTATGGGCTGTCCTGTTTCGAAACGATGCCGATGGTTTTCTCGCTCAGTGTTACGGTATATTCGTTACCGCTGTGCGTGGTTATCTCCACAATGGTATTCTTGCCTTTCGTGCTTACCTCTTGGCCGGTTACCGATGCCTCGATAAACTTGCCAGGTGTAAGTTGCTCGTAGAGGCGCAACCCAGCCATATTGCTTGTCACGCTCCAAAGACAACCGTCAACAAGCGGCAGAGCGAAGTAGTGGCATTCGGTAGATGTGCCGGGAGTGGTGAGGTAGAGCGATTTGTTGTCTTCGTTGAACATCTGTATGTCGCGAAAGCGGAACTTGTTGTTTTCCCAAAACAGGTTGGCGCGGTAGTATCGGCTGTTGAACCAAAGGGTCTTGGCATTGCGCGCAGTGTAGTCGCTCATCGCCGATACAGCAGTGGCCGGGGTCGTCTTGTATTTGTTGGTGAAATTGCGCCCCGACTCTTCCAGAGTTTCAACTCTTATTATGCCTTTGCGCTGCAGTTCGGCAATTTTGGCCATCTGCATTTCGAAGCCTTTGCTGAATACTGCCCATGTAAACGAATTCTCCTGGCCAGCTTGAAAGTAGGTGTATCCCATAGCCGGGTCTTCGGTAACGGTTTTCAGATACCAGTCAACCCAATCGGCACTGGCTCCTGCCTTGCAGGTAGGTTCAAGCGTAGAAACTCCTTGCATCACTCCGCCCACACCACATTCGTATTGGTAGAGTGGGTCACTGCCGAGCATGCGGAATACCGGCACATTTATTTGCGATGACTTGCCCTGCGCCGGAATGTAGGCGTTGTTGACAGAGGGGTAGTAGGCACCGTGCCAATAGCCGCCCCATAGCGTGTAGCCGTCGGTGCCTATCTGGTCGCGGCAGTTGCACGATGCCGTGATATGATATTTGTCCACGAAATACTTTAGCGTGTGGGCATCAATGAACCACGAGCCTACCGATGCCGGGTATTTGCCGAAGATTTCTTTGAATTTCTGCATGTAAGTGTCTACCAGTTTCTCGCGCTCTTGCGGTGTGTAGCCGGTGGAGAAGCCTACATTGGCGTGCCAGTCCCAGGGATAGCGCCCACGCCATTCGATGCCAGCGGCTTCAACATGTGGCTGCGTTATTTCCCACCATGCCCCCACTTCGAAGTCGGAAGGAAGCGACTTCATCAGCTTTTGGTATTGCGGGTCGATCAAGGCATCGTACTGCAAAAGGAATGTGCCGTGCAGACGATTGGCAACCATATTGTTCTTTTGATTCTCGGTTGTCTGGTAAAGAATTTCGTCGGTTATCGTTTCGATGCGCGGTTCGGTTTTGCGCACGAAGTTTATGATGTTGGCGATATGGGACACACCTTGGGCTGTTGCATTTATGAATGCAACAGCAAGCAAGGCAGTAGCAAATATTCTGCTTTTGTGCATGGCGGTTTATTATTTGAGTTTGTAACTGTAGTTCTGGATTTCAACAGGTCCGATAAGTCCCGATTCCTGTAGCTCGGAATTCTTGTCGAGATAGGTGAATGTATGGAAAGTGAACCGCTCGCTTTCGGGCATGTTCTTTTCGCCGATGAGTCGGTTGCGCCAGTTGTTTACAACGTCGACTTCGATGTTGTTCACACCTTTTTTCAGGTATTTCGTGATGTTGAGGCGGTAGGGGGCAGTCCATACTCCTCCAACTTCCTGGCCGTTGATTTTGACTTTAGCCATAACCATCACTTTGCCGAGGTCGATGTAGGTTTCGCCTTCGGGCAGTTTCGAAATCTTGAAACTGTTGGTGTAGATTGCATGTCCCGAGAAATACTTGATTTTGTTGTCGGAGTTCTTCGACCAGTCGCTGAGTGTGTTGAAAGTCACGCGGTTTTCCGGGCCGCCTTTGCCTATTTCGAACTGCACTGTCCACGGAGTGGAAATTGCAGCCAATACCTTTTTCTCAGGATAGTTAACTGCATCGGCGCAAACAGAATCCTTGTTGTTGCGGAACACAACGAAGGCACTTTCGTAAGGCTGAAATTCCATTGGGACTTCAATCGTTTTTGTCAGTTTGCTGAATTGCGGCAGGGCTCGCACTTCGGCGGTCTGCGGATTCCAAAGTTCGGGAGTCTTGCCTGTAGTACGGAACGAGCCGTTGAAACTTATGGCTTTGTCGCTTTGGTTTGCCACGAAATAAATTTCTGCGTCTGGAAGGGTGCGGTGCAGGAAAGTGAGTGGCAGCACTGGGTCGTTGCTCTTGAAATCGGGCACTATGCCAAGGTCGGCCATTACTTCTTCGATAGAGGCTTTCGGGTAGACTTTGCCCTTGCCGTACTGCACCACGCGGTTGAAGTACTTGTCACCGCCCCACATCTCGTCGGCTATTTCGGCTACCTGCTTGTCGGCATTGGGATAGTTCTGAAGGCTCGGCGAGCGCTCGGGCTTCGGACCGATTACCGTGAGGCCGTCCTTTACTAGTTGCTGAAGTTTTGCGAGGAATTCCGGGCGCATGGTGTTTTGGGGCGGAAGAACGAGCACACTGTAGTGCATGCCTCCGTCGATAGCAAGTTTGCCGTCTTCCACGCGGCCGCTTTTCTCGATAACTTCGGCATTGATATAGTCGTAGGAATATCCTTGCGGGATTTCGGGGTTTCTGATTCCGGTCATCTTGGGCGCGTCTTCGCCTATGTAATATGCCACGTCGGCCACGTAGTAGCCTTGTTGCAGCATATAGTTGCAGCGTTTGATGTACTTGTTGAAGACGTCGAGTTGCGAGAACCATGTGTTGAGACGATTGAATTCGTTGCCGAACGGTGCGTTTATGCCCGGTGCGCGGTCGTCGGGCTGCTGAATGTAGAGGTGGTAGAGCGTGTTGTTGATGCCTTCGGCAAAGAATTTGTCACCGCGCAGTTTCATCTCTCCCGGGTATCGCGAAAAGTCCGGGCCACCACATGTGAACGACTCGGCCCATACGCGGCGTTTGCCGTAGATGTGCCCGCACGACGATGCTATGCGGTTTTCGATGTCGCCGAGATCGCCGGCGCTCCAGAATTCTCCGGCAATTTCGTCGCTTTGTCCGCCGTATTGCAGGAATTCTCCGGGGAAGCCCCAGTGGCCATAGTTTTCGAGCCATGTGGTAAGCCCGTGCTCGTTGCTGACTTTCTTGAGCCCGCCAACGTATTCGTAGCTAACCATGTCGGCTATGAGACGGCGCACATCCCACAGGAAACGGTCGCTTTGGTCTTGCGAATTGACTACATACCCGTAGAATACTGGGAGGAAAGGAACTGGGTCGTAGCCGTAGCGTTTCTTGAATTCCGGAATCATCTCGTCGGTCCAGTTCTGTCCGCCGGTTTCGTAGCTGTCTTCAACGACAATCTTGAAAGTCTTGCGGTCTTGTGCCGGTATGCGGCGCATTATTTCGCCCAGGAAGGCGTCGAAATGCGCTTCCACGTGCTTCGAACTCATCTTGTCGGTTTCATATCCAGTTGCTTCGGGAGATGCCGGGGCGTTTGTAGTACCTGTTGGAACCATTGCAGTTCGTATGATAGTCCATTTGCCTTTCGGTGCGTTCCAGGTTAGAATGCCGTCGTGGAAATCCGACGTAACGTCAACAACCTGCGACGTGTTCATTACTAGCTGCTTGTCGCTGCATTCCGTTGAAGCATTCCACATATAGTCATACCAGAAAGGGTGGGGCGTCTGCCACATTTTCTGGAATGTTTTCTCGGGATAACTGTCGACAATGGGATTCTCGGAAAGCGTGATGTTTTCGAATTTGTCTTCATCACCGGCAAATACCAGGCGGAAATCGGTTGACGTGGTTTCGGGAATAGATGCGGCAATAGGAGCGTAGGGCACGAAGCCTACGTTGAGTTCTGCATTGCGGCGGTCGAGCGTTATGTTGCGCAGGTGCTTGTAGGTACCGTCGATTTTGGCGTACACGCCTACGCTGTTCAAAAACATCAGCTTCTTGCAGTCAAATGTAATGCTTCTTACTGTAGCCGGTTTGTCGCTGTGGAAATCGAGTGTCTTTGCGCTGCCTATTTCCTGCTGTGCCTTGAATGCTATGGGCTTGGAAAGGTCGGGGATAGCGAGTATCTTTACGTCTTGCGCTTCTTTTCCGACTTCGGGAAGGCGAAGGCTGACTGTCTTGCCGTTGCCAGTTATGCAAGTGTCGGCATGGGCGAGATATCTCATGGCCTGGTTGGGCTTTACCCACGGTCCGCCGCTTTGGCTCCAGCCGGGGCAATTGAATATGCCGACTTCTATGCCGAGGTCGCCTGCTGTTTTGAGCGCAGTGTGCAGCACTTTCCACCATTCGGGAGAGAATACCTTTACCTTGCCGTAGGGCACTTCCTGCCCGCCGATGTTGCCTATCTGCACGCGGTTTATCCCTACGCGCTTCATGGCCTGAAGGTCTTTTACTACGCCTTCCTTTGAAATGTTGTCCGACATCCAGTACCAATATACCGCAATTTTCTGCGAGTCGGGGATTGCCCGGAAAGTGCTTTCCATCGCGTCTATCGTGGCTTGCTTGAACTGCGCACTTGCGTCGGGAACTGAGGCCAGTGATGCGCCTGCAATGGCAGCGGCTGTTATTATATTGTGAAGTTTCATGATTTGTCTTGTGTTTATTTATTGTCGCTTGCTACTATTTCCACGCCGTCGGGAGCCTGTACGTCGCTCACTACTTTGCCGTCATCGCCTATGCGGTGTGAAATCTTTATTACGCCGTATGGTGTGGGAAATGTGCCCTTGGCCCATTTCAGCTTGCCGAGATGCGGCTCTATTGCCACTTTCTTGCAGCCGGGTTCAAGCACTTTTACTCCCAATACGTGCGCACTGAGCCATGTGGTAGGACCAGATGCCCATCCGTGGCAGAACGAATGGCGGAAGCCTTTGTAGCAGTAGTTGCCGTAGGACTTGTGTATGTCTACTTTGCCTTCGGGAACGAGTTCGTCGATGCGTGCGGCGTTCTTGGTCCAGTCAAGGTTGAAATCCTCCCAGAACGTAGTGGCTCCGAGGTCAAGCATTGCGCCCCAGTATTCGCTCATTATGTCCATTGCTTCGGTGTAGTTGCCCGAAAGGGCGAGCGCTTCAAGCATATAGTATCCGTAGAATGTTGAGAAATTTTTGGCTCCGTCTACCAGTATGGTTTTCTTTGCAGCCTTTTCGGGAGCTATCATTCCTGCTATGGCGTTGAGCGATGCAGCCTGCTTTGAGTTGTTGAAATCGCGGCGGCATTTCTTCATTTTTGCTGCAAGGTCGGAGCATTGTTTTGCAAAGGCGTCGTTGCCCCAAAGGGTTTCAAGTTTGGCTCCCGTGTCGAAGGCTATGGCCATGAGTGCCTGAAGTCCGGCGTCAATGCCTTTTGGGTTTTCCGAAGAAGGCCAGTCGAGGAATCTTGCATTGAGTTTCTCATAGCCTTTCTCGTCAACATATTTCATGAGTTCGCCCAGGAGCTGGGTGGTGTATTC
>CAVFSQ010000002.1:26889-30339 GCA_963625145.1 Bacteroidaceae bacterium
GTCGAGATATTTGCGGTTGCCGGTGTACATGTACCATTGGTAGTGGGTTATCATCCACCATATAGAGTAGCTCGAAATGGTGCACATCCATTCCGTAGGCTTGAAGTTTTCTTTCGAAATATCCAGGCTCTTGTTTACCACATCGTTTGCGCCGAATACAGTGGCAATGGTCAGGACTTCGGGGTTGATGTCGCCGGTCCACACCAGGCGGTCGCGCTTTATTCCGTCCCAAAGGAATTGCTGCATGTTGAGGTGCACGGTGTAGGCTCCGGTCATCCATATTTTATTGAGCCGTTCGTTGTCGCTTTCGAACGAGCCGAGGTACGGAATGTCTCTGTAGCGGAAAGCGGCACGCACTTCCTGCAACTGCAGGTCGGTGTTGTCGCCGAGCACATCGATTCTCACGAAACGGAATCCCGAGTTCCCGCATTCGGCTACGCCCATTCCGGGGATTTCAAGTATGAAATCGCGTAAGGCGTGGTCGTTGGTGGCTCCGTTCTTGCCGTCGATTTCGCACATGGCTTCGGATGCCGATTCGCCGAAACGCACGCGCAGCCTGACCTTGTTGGCCGGCGCTCCGCCCGTAACTACCTGTATTCCGCCTTGAAGCTCGGCCCCGAAGTCAAACAGCATGGAGTTTGTTCCGCCGGCCGTGTTCTTGATGTGGCAGAACGAGATGCCGCCAAGGGCTGTCTGCCCGTAATTGTTTGTAAGCAGAATGCCTTCGTTTTCGATTGTAGAGCCTGCCGTAGATTCTTTCCACATTATGCGCTTGGGCAGGATGTAGGAGATTACCCTGCGGTCGGTTTGCATGTTGATGCCCTTGAGGGTGGGAATGGTGTTGGCGCAGCATTTCATTGCGCATTTTTTTGCGTCTTTGTTGGGGGCGCATTGTTGTGCTGCGGCGGGCAATGCCAGTATTGAGGCCGAAGCGAGGCAGAGGATTTTGAAAAGGTTCATATATTATGTTTTTTGTGTTATTGCAATTGAATGGCTATTGTTGTTTTGGAGTTGTGATGTTCTTTTTGTCAATGAAATCGAATTGCACGAAGCATACGGTTTCCTCTTCGTATACTGCTGTGGATATGGAGAGATTTATGGTTCCCGCCGGGGTTTTGTAGACGGTGAAGAAGTCGCATTTCCCCTGTTTGGCAAGTTGCATGAAGTTGCCTGCGGCGAGGGTTGCCGAGTCGACATTGAATTTCTCCGTGCATTCTTTAGGTTTGCCGTATTTTGCGGTAAGTTTGGCTTTCACTGCCGAATAGTCGGCATATAGCGAGTCCCATACTGCGCGATGGTCGAGCGTCACTCCCACGGTAGCCACAAGGTCTTTGTCTTCACCCGGCTGTATGTAGAGCGTGCACCCTTCGTATTCCTTGTACTTGCCGGTCATCACGGCATCGTTGCCGATGGTGGCATCCAATTTGAACCCCTTGCCTTCCATTTTCGAAACGAATGATTTCACGGTGCCGTTGATTTCGGTGCCGAGAAACTGCATGTGGCCCGTGGTCTGTGCTTTTCCAGTTATGGCGCATAGGGCGATGAGGAATGCTGTTGCGGTCTTTTTCATTTGCCAAAAGTTTTATGCTTCCTTTTTAAGGAGATAGAATGCCGAAGTAGTGAAGAAATTGCGCAGCCATGGAATTGCGGCAATAGGTTTGCACAGTGTGCGTGGCGTCAAACCGAATTTTGCTTTGTAGTGTGGGTTTATAAACCATAGGTGTCGGTTTTCGATGGTAAACCCTGCCCGCAACGCTGTTTTCTCGAACATTTCAATCGTGGTGCGCGTTGATTTTATGTCCATCAGTTCGATGACGTCTTTTTCCTTTACCTCGCATGTTTCGAGCAGCAGACGGTAGAAAGGCGTGGGCAGCAGATGTATGAACGGCGCGTGCGAACAGAATTTGCTGCGGCAAATCTGCTGGTGCCCGCCGAACGGCATCTGCCATGCCGGGAATCCGAAGAAAGCAACACCGCCAGGGCGAAGAAAACTGTAGGCGGCCGACAAAAAGCCGGCTTTGTCGGCCACGTGCTCGATAACGTCGTGTGCCAAAACTATGTCGTATTTGCCGCGGAATTCTTCACCGCACTTTATTGCATCGTTGCACACGAACGTGCCTTCCGCTCCGTCCTGCGCGAAGAAGGTCCTGGCCTGCTCAGTGCGCTCTTCTACGATATCGACGCCCGTCACCTTGCATCCTTTTTCGGCAAAAGGCTCAAGGTTGCCGCCTTCGCCGCAACCTATTTCCAGCACTTGCATTCCGGGGCGGAGCGCCGTATGTTTTTCGAGATATGGTATATAATATTCCTCGCTTGTAGTCGCCAGCTCGTTGAAATAGCTGCGGCGGTCAAGGTGTCTGTTCTGCATTTTTAGTTGTGATTGCAATAGATTTCTGCAAATTTAATGATTTCGTGCGGATTTGCTAACTTTGCCGTGCAAAAAACGGACAATAAGATTTTTGTCGTTTTACTTGGAATATGAAAGTTATAGTCAATCCCGTATACGCTTCAAGCCAGAGCATGCTGCAGTTTGTGGGGGGAATAGCGGACAAATTTCTCGTGGGGGAACTTGTGCAGCAGGGTAGCCGCAATGTTTTGCGGCGTGCCAGTATCGACGGCAGGAATTTTGTGGTGAAGCGCTTTGGCAGGCCAAATGCGGTGAACCGCGTGGCATATACGTTCTTTCGCAAACCCAAAGGACAGCGTGCCTATGAATATGCGCTTCGCATGCTGGACGCTGGCTTTGATACTCCCGACCCTGTGGCTTACATTGAATTCCGCTGCTTCGGATTGATTTCCGACTCGTATTTCGTCAGTGCCGAATGCCCCTATAGCCGCCGCTTCTATGAGTTCGGAAATGCCGACATAAAGGACTGCGAAGATATTGTGAGGGCATTTGCGCGCTATGCTGCCGCGTTTCATGAGGCGGGGATGTTGCACCGTGACTTTTCGCCGGGCAACATTCTTTTTGACAAAGTGGACGGAGATTGGAAGTTTTGTTTTGTAGACATCAACCGCATGCATTTTGGGCCGGTTGATGTAAAGACCGGGTGCCGCAATTTTGCCCGTCTTTGGGGGCAACTGGATTTTTTCCATGTCATTGCCGATGAATATGCCAAGGCGCGCCATGCCGATGCCGCGGAATGTTTCGAGGCTATCCGCTCGGCCCGCCGTGTATTCTGGACTCGCTTTGCAAAGCGGCATAAAGTAAAATACCGTCTGGAACTGTAGTCGGCTGAAACGAGATGCGCATAGAGTTTTTCTTCTGTGCGTAGAGAATTTTTCTTTTATGCGCAGACAATTTCTCTTTTGTGCGCAAAGAATTTTTTTCTGAGCGCTCAAAATTTTTTGATACTGTTTCTTTGAGTGTGTCTGAGCTGGCGGGATAAAAAAGTACCCGCCAGATTTTGACGGATCCTACGAAGCTTGTAATTTTGGATGACCAAATCT
>CAVFSQ010000003.1:0-26856 GCA_963625145.1 Bacteroidaceae bacterium
CTGCAGACGCATGGTTTCTGGGTGGAAATAAAGCTGGCGCGTGGAGCTGCGGCGGCTCACCATGAGCAGCGCGTCGCCGCCACGACAGGCCCGGGTAAAAAATTGCTGCAGCGGTGCATTGCAGAGGATGTCGACATTGTGCACCAGTACGGGCCGGTTGTAACCACCACCCAGCAGCTGCGGGCGTGCGTGCTTCAGCGCACCGCCGGTATTGAGCAGATGAAGACGCTCATCGGATACCTGCACGTCGAGCCCTGCGGGAGTGTTTTCTGCGATGTAGCTGCACAGCATGTCGGCAAAATGATGCACATTGACAGTGATATGGCCGAAGCCGGCATCCATAAGCTTTAGCATCTGCCGCTTCACAAGCGGTATGCCTCCTACGGCAACAAGAGCTTTGGGCATGGTGTCGGTGAGCGGGCGCAGACGTGTACCCTTGCCGGCAGCGAGTATCATAGCGCGGCGCTGTTCAGTTTCCCTGCAAGGCATTTTCATAAAGTTTTTCGTCGGCAGGAAGCACCGAACTGATATTCTGTTCACGGTGGCACACCCTCACCTCCACACCGAACTTGCGGTTGAGGTGCTCGGCAAGGTGCTGCGCCCCATAGACGCTACGGTGCTGGCCGCCGGTGCAGCCGAACGAGAACATTATGTCGGTGAAGCCGCGCTGCATATAGCGGAACACATGGGTGTCGGCAAGGTTGTAGACGTTGTCGAGGAACTTGAGTATTTCGCCGTCGTCTTCCAGAAAGCGTATCACAGGCTCGTCGAGACCGGTGAGGTTCTTGTAGGGCTCATAGCGCCCAGGGTTATGTGTGCCGCGGCAGTCGAACACATATCCGCCGCCGTTGCCGCTTTCGTCGGCAGGAATGCCTTTGTGGAACGAGAAACTGTAGACCCTTACCACGAGTTTTCCCTTGCCGTCGTACTTCGACCATGTAGCCGGTCCGTCTTCCTCGTGGGCACTGTAGACGTTGGTGGTAGCAACGCGGTAGCCATCGGCGCGCTCGGCCTTTTTGGCCTTAGGCTCGGCATACTGCGACAGCGCGCATATCGAAGAGAGCACATGGTTGAGATAGGGATAGGGGCACGCCCCTTCGGCCAGCAGGTTACGCAGGTTGGTGACGGCGGGCGGTATGCTGTTTATGAAATGCGGTTTGCGCTCGTAGTATCCGCGGAAGCCGTAAGCCCCCAGCACCTGCATCAGTCTGAAGAGCACGAAGAGCGGAAGGCGCTTGCGGAAGCGCTCCTCGTCGATATCGGCATAGCGGCGCGCCGAAGCGATGTATTTCGCCACAAGTTCCTTGCGCAATGCGGGTGAATAGCGCGCCGAAGCCTGCCACAGGAACGAAGCAACGTCATATTCACACGGTCCGCGGCGCCCTCCCTGATAGTCTATGAAGCGCGGACTGCCGTCATCGGCAAGCATCACGTTGCGCGCCTGGAAGTCGCGGTACATGAACGACTCACAGTGCTCGGCCGTAAGTTCGTCGGCCATGAGCTGGAAAGCCGCCTCGAGCTTCATTTCGTGGAAGTCGATACCCGCAGCCTTGAGGAAACAGTACTTGAAGTAGTAGAGGTCGAAGAGCACTCCGGTGCGGTCGAATTCCGGCTGCGGGTAGCAGCACGAGAAATCGAGCCCCCGTGCCCCGCGGAACTGCAACTCAGGCAGGGCCTCTATGGTGCGCTCGATGAGATGCCGTTCCTTAACAGTATACCGTCCTCCGGCGCTACGCCCCTTCTGCAGGGCATCGAAAAGTGTGCGGTTGCCCAGATCGGTCTGCAGATAGCGCATGCCGTCGTCGCTCACAGCCAGTATGCGCGGCACGGGGAGTTTGCGCAATGTGAAATGGCGGGTGATTTTCACGAAGGCGTTGTTTTCATCGCGCGACTCTCCCACTACCCCTATCACGCTGCCGCCGAGACATTTGTCGCCACAAAGGCGGTAATAGGCGCGGTTGCTGCCCGATGCCGCCAGACGCTCCACGCTGCGAGGCTCTTCGCCATAGGCGGCGGCATATAGTTGTTTCAGTTTGTCCATGTCAAGACTACGTTGTGAAATGCAAAAGTATTAAAAAAGTCATAGAGCCACAAAGCTCTGTCGCGCCAAAATGCGATTTCATGCTACTGTCACCTCCTCTTTTAGTCTGAGGTTGACCGCACAACTTGCATTCTCCGAAAATTTCGCTACCTTTGCGGGAGTTTTCTCTATTATATAATATTGAGCAACATGACAAAGACCAAGAAATTCCTTTTGCCCGAATCGGAAATACCCACACAATGGTACAACATTCAGGCCGACATGAAGAAAAAGCCCATGCCCTTCCTTAACCCCAAGACGCGCGAGCCGCTGGTGCCCGAAGACCTATACCCAATCTTCACGCAGGCATGCTCGAAGCAGGAACTCGACCAGGAAAACGCATGGATACCCATCCCCGACGAGGTGCGAGACCTTTACAAGAACTACCGCTGCACACCCCTCGTAAGGGCATATGCCCTCGAGAAGGCGCTCGACACCCCAGCACACATCTATTTCAAGAACGAGAGCGTAAGCCCCGTGGGCTCGCACAAGCTCAACTCGGCCCTGGCACAGGCATGGTACTGCAAGAACGAAGGCGTGACCAACGTCACCACCGAAACCGGCGCCGGACAGTGGGGCACCGCGCTAGCATACGCCTGCCGACAGTTTGGACTTGAACTGGCAGTGTACATGGTGAAAATCAGTTTTGAGCAGAAGCCATACCGCCGCAGCATGATGCAGACCTACGGTGCACAGGTGACGGCAAGCCCCTCGATGAGCACACGCGCCGGCAAAGACATCCTCACCGTAGACCCCGCATGCAACGGTTCGCTCGGAACGGCCATCTCCGAAGCCATCGAGCTGGCCATCAACACGCCCAACTGCAAGTACTGCCTCGGCTCGGTACTGAACCACGTATCGCTGCACCAGACTATCATAGGTCTCGAGGCCGAAAAGCAGATGGAAATGGCAGGCGAATACCCCGACAAAGTGATTGCATGCTTCGGCGGAGGCTCGAACTTCAGCGGAATAGCATTCCCCTTCATGCGCCACAACATACTCGAAGGCAAGACAACCGAGTTCATTGCCGCCGAACCCGAAGCGTGCCCAAAGCTCACACGCGGCAAGTTTGAATACGACTTCGGCGACGAAAGCGGCTACACACCGCTGTTGCCCATGTACACCATAGGCCACAATTTCCAGCCTGCCAACATACACGCCGGCGGACTGCGCTACCACGGCGCCGGAGTGATAATCTCGCAGTTGCTCAAGGACGGATACCTGCGCGGCGTTGACATCAAGCAGACCGACACCTTCAAGGCCGGACTTCTCTTCGCACGTACCGAAGGCATTATCCCCGCACCCGAATCATGCCACGCCATTGCAGCCACCATACTCGAGGCACAGCGTTGCAAGGTGGAAGGAAAATCGGAAGTACTGCTCTTCAACCTCTCGGGCCACGGCATCGTCGACCTCGCAGCCTACGACCGCTACATCGCCGGCGATATACAGGACTACTCGCCCTCAGAAGCCGAAATCGAGGAAAATCTCGAAGAAGTAAAACCCCTAAACTGACGCACACAGTAGCAGCCCCACGCGTAGGCAGCGGGCACACCCCGCCGCCCACTGTGGTTGTTGCCGCTCTCTCCGCTTGCCTGAAAGATGCTGAAACTACCCTACGCCAAGATTAACCTCGGGCTCAATGTGGTGCGCCGTCGCAGCGACGGCTACCACGACATCGAGACCGTGTTCTACCCCATACCGCTAACCGATGTACTGGAACTCCGTCCGCTGCCCAAAGGCGACGTCCCCGACATACAGATACTCGGCATGCCGCAGGGCGAAGCCGCAGCCGACAACCTAGTATGCCGCGTATACCGCGACCTGCAGCGCGAATTCAGTCTGCCGCCCGTTTCGCTCTACCTCTACAAAAAGATACCCGTGGGCGCCGGCCTCGGCGGAGGCAGCAGCGATGCTGCCGACACCCTAGCAGCAGCCAACGAGATGTTCCGTCTGGGCCTCACGCCCGCCGAAATGCAGAGCCGCATAACCCGCTACGGCGCCGACTGCGCGTTCTTCATCCACCGCCGCCCCGTGTTCGCCACAGGCATTGGCGACGTGTTCGAAGACATCAGTCTGAGCCTAAAGGGCTACCATCTAGCCCTTGTAAAACCCGCCGAAAGCGTGAGCACACGCGAGGCGTACGCTGGCATCGTACCCTCACCGGCTGAAACCGACATACGCCAAGTGCTGCAAGGCGACCCCGCCTTGTGGCGCACGCAGTTGAAAAACGACTTCGAGCTTTCGGTGTTCGCCGCACACCCCCGCATCGCCGCCATAAAGCAGACGCTCTACGACATGGGGGCGCTCTATGCCTCGATGAGCGGCAGCGGAAGCGCCGTATTCGGAATATTCCAGCGCCCCGTGCCCGAAGTGCAGAGCGTGTTTGCCGACTGCTTCACGTTCACCAAGCAACTCGCAAAATGATATACTACTTCTCGGGTACAAGCAACAGCCTCCACATAGCCACGTTGCTGTCCCGGCTCACCGGCGACACGCTGCAAGCCATACCCGATGCCACGCCGTGCCCTCCCGCAGGCACCACGGCCGTGGGCCTAGTGTTCCCCGTATATGCATGGATGCCGCCGCGCATCGTGAGCCGCTTCGCCGAAA
Organism: Bacteroidaceae bacterium; assembly: GCA_963625145.1. GTDB lineage: Bacteria > Bacteroidota > Bacteroidia > Bacteroidales > Bacteroidaceae > UBA6398. The sequence continues at coordinate 4,694 of CAVFSQ010000003.1, forward strand.
GGCTTTCCGCCGCCATTGCTCCCGGCACCTACCTATATACCGTTATGACATGCGGCGACGATGCCGGCAAAGCCCTCGACGTGTTGCGCCGTACAGGTTTCCGCCCCCACAGCGCGTTCACCGTAACCATGCCCAACACCTACGTCAGTCTACCGGGCTTCGATGTTGACAAAGATGCCGTGCGCCGCAGCAAACTCGCGGCATGCCATGCCCGTGTGCAGGCCATAGCCGCCACCGTGAATGCTCGCCGCCATACGACCGATGTGCACGAAGGCTTTCTGCCGCGCACCAAGACATATGTCTTAGGCGCCCTTTCCGCACGCTACATCACCCTCGACTCCCGCTTCACCGCAACCGCCAGCCTGTGCACCTCGTGCGGAGCATGCGCCAAGGCCTGCCCCACGGGCAACATCAGCCTGCACAACGGAAGCCCACAGTGGAACGGCAACTGCTCAGGATGCCTTGCCTGCTACCACACCTGCCCCGTGCATGCCATAAACTTCGGGCGCGCCACACTACACAAGGGACAGTACACATTGCAACGGCATCAAGGCGAAACCGCTGCACCACAACAATCAAACGACCAATAGAGAATGAAAATACTGCTTCTGGGAGAATTCAGCAACGTGCACTGGCCCCTGGCCTGCGCACTGCGGCGCTTGGGCCACGAAGTCACCGTGGTTTCCGACGGCGACAACTGGAAAGACTACCCACGCGATGTCGACGTGCGCCGCTACAGCCTCGGACTGCGCGGCACCGCATCGTTCGTGCGCCGGTTGCTCGCCATACTGCCCAACCTCAAAGGCTACGACGTGGTGCAAATCATCAACCCCGTGTTCCTGCCCGTAAAAGCCGAGCGCATAGGCTTTATCTACAACATACTGCGTTCGCGAAATAAGTCGATGTTCCTGGGAGCTTTCGGCATGGACCATTTCTGGGTGCACGCAGGATGCAACTGCACCACGTTCCGTTACAGCGACTTCAACCTCGGCGACACCGTGCGCCACGACGGCGACAACGACACGTGGATAAGCGAATGGGGCACGGGAGCAAAAGGGCGCCTCAACTGCCGCATAGCCGAAAACTGCGACGGCATAATTGCCGGGCTCTACGAATACTACGCCTCATACCAGCCCTATTTCGAGGAAAAGCTGAAGTTTATTCCCTTCCCCATCGACATCTCAACCGTTACTCCGAAAACCGCGGAACCTCACGACAAGGTACGCTTCTTCATAGGCATACAGAAGCAGCGCAGCCAATACAAGGGCACCGACATCATGCTACGGGCGCTGGAACGCGTAGTGCGCGAATTCCCACAGAAGGCCGAGATGGTGAAAGTGGAGTCGGTGCCGTTCGAAATATACCAAAACCTAATGAATTCGAGCGACGTGCTGCTCGACCAGCTCTACTCCTATACCCCCGCCATGAATGCCTTGCTGGCAATGGCCAAAGGCCTGGTGGTAGTTGGCGGAGGTGAAGAAGAAAACTACGACATTCTGGGCGAAAGCCAACTGCGGCCTATAATCAACGTGCAGCCCAACGAAGAAAGCGTATACCGCGCATTGCGCGAAATCACGCTCAATAGCGACCGTATTACCGAACTCTCGCGGCAGAGCGCCGAATACATACGCCGCCACCACGACTCGCTCAAAGTGGCGCAACAATACGTCGACTTTTGGACAAGCCGCATAAAGTTGCGCAACGCCACCCAGACAAATTCCCCCGCCCGCGGCACTGCCGCAGAAATATAATAACACTATACTTACGCGGCCCGATATGGACTTAAGTCAATTCGAAAGGAAATTCGCCGAATGCATCCCCATGCGGCAGCTGCTTGACGAGACATCGCGCCTAGGCGGCAAAGGCACTATAAAGGTCAACGGCCTGCAGGGCTCGGCATGCGCCATGGCCGTGCACACCCTCTTTGGCCGAATGCTGGCTATGCGCAAATCGGAATGCCTCGTGGCAATGCTCGCCGACCACGACGAGGCGGCATACTTTTTCCAGGACCTGGAAAAACTCTCCGCCAAGGGGCCGCTGGCAGGAAACTGCGTGTTCTTTCCCTGCGACACGCGCCGGAAAGGCACAAAGCACGTCAGTGACGACGACAATATGATAATGCGCACCGAAGTGCTGGGGCGGCTTGCCCACAGCGACGGTCCGCTGGCCATAGTGACATACCCCGAAGCCGTGGTCCGCAAGGTACCAAGCGCCGAAGAAGTGGCGCAACGCTCGTTCACCGTGAGCCAGGACTCAACACTCGACATTGACGACATAAGCCGCAAGCTAACGGAATGGGGCTTCAAGCCAGTTGATTACGTCTATGCCCCAGGGGAATTCGCCGTACGCGGCAGCATCATCGACATCTTCTCGTTTTCGTGCCCCTACCCCATACGCATTGACCTTTTCGGCGATGACGTTGACAGCATACGCACCTTCGATGTCACCACGCAGCTAAGCGTAGAGCAGCAAACAAGCGCAATTATCGCGCCCAAGGCAGCAGAAGCCGACAGTCTCGTAGCATTCACCTCGCTTTTACCATCAAGCACCGTTTACGTGGCGGGGAACCTGAGCGTATGCGCATCGAAAATCGAGGAATACAAGCAGTCGCTTGGCGAAAGCGCCACCCCGGGCGAATACATTGCCGGCCACGACATCGAGGCACTGCCGCTGACAAACACCGTACTGCTTGCCGGACTGGCGCAAGATGCCACGGACGCAGTGTCGCAGGTAACTTTCCATACCTCACCGCAACCGCTTTTCCACAAAGACTTCGAACTGGTGAAAACCACCTTTGCCGAATTCGCGGCAAAGGGTTACAATATATATATAGCCGCCGACAGCGCAAAGCAACTTGAACGCATAGCCGGAGCACTCGAAGGCATCGGCGCCAAAGACGCCTTCGTGCCGCTGCCGGCAACGCTGCACGCCGGATTCAGCAGCGACGACGTGAAAGCCTGCCTTTTCACCGACCACGAGATATTCGACCGCTTCCACCGCTACAGCCTCAAGGAGAACAGCGCCCGCAGCGGGAAAAATGCGCTAACGCTGAAAGAAATCAACGAACTGCAGGTAGGCGACTACGTGGTGCACATCGACCACGGCATAGGGCAGTTCATGGGACTCGTGCACACCGGCGAAGGCAACACGCGGCAGGAAGCGATAAAGCTGGTATATGCCGGAGGCGACATCGTTATGGTGTCGATAAACTCGCTGCACAAACTCAGCAAATACCGCGGCAAGGAAAGCACGCCGCCAAAGCCCAGCCATCTCGGCACCGGAGCATGGCAGCGCATCAAGGAGCGCACGAAGAAGCGCATCAAGGACATCGCACGCGACCTTATAAGGCTCTACGCCGAGCGCCGCTCGAAAAAGGGCTTCGCCTTCGCAGCCGACAACTACATGCAGCACGAGCTCGAGGCTTCGTTCGTGTACGAAGACACTCCCGACCAGTCGAAAGCCACACTTGCCGTGAAGGAAGACATGGAGAAAGCACGCCCCATGGACCGCCTCGTGTGTGGCGACGTGGGGTTCGGCAAAACCGAAGTGGCAGTGCGCGCAGCCTTCAAGGCAGCATGCTCGGGGAAGCAGGTGGCCGTGCTTGTGCCAACCACGGTGCTGGCATTCCAGCACTACAAGACCTTCAGCGAAAGGCTCAAGAACTTTCCCGTGACAATAGAATACCTGTCGCGCGCGCGCACCGCAAAACAAACCAAGGAAGTGATGCAGAAACTTGCCGACGGGAAAATCGACATCATCATCGGAACCCACAAGCTTACGGGCAAGAGCATAAAGTTCCACGACCTCGGGCTGCTGATTATCGACGAAGAGCAGAAGTTTGGCGTGGCTGTGAAAGAGAAGCTGCGGCAGATAAAGACAGAAATCGACACGCTGACACTCACGGCAACGCCCATCCCTCGCACGCTGCAATTCTCGCTTATGGGGGCGCGCGACCTTTCGGTGATACGCACCCCGCCGCCCAACCGTTTCCCCATCGAAACCGAAGTAGTAACCTTCAACGAAGACACCATTTCAGAAGCAATTAACCGCGAGCTGGCCCGCGGCGGGCAAGTGTTCTTCGTAAGCAACCGCGTGACAAGGCTCGACGAAATACGCCGCACGATAAACCGCATCGTACCCGAAGCCCACGTGGCAATAGGCCACGGCCAAATGCCTCCCGAAGAAATGGAACGCACCATCCTGGGATTCGTGAACTACGACTACGACGTGCTGGTGTCGACCACCATCATCGAAAGCGGTGTGGACATTCCAAACGCCAACACCATAATAATCGAGAACGCCCACAACTTCGGGCTCAGCGACCTGCACCAGATGCGTGGCCGCGTGGGGCGCTCAAACAAGAAGGCATACTGCTACCTGATGGCACCGCCGCTCTCCTCGCTGCCCGACGATGCCCGCCGGCGCCTTGAAGCCATCGAGGGATTCTCCGACCTGGGCAGCGGCTTCAGCATAGCGCTGCAGGACCTCGACATACGCGGAGCCGGAAACATGCTGGGAGCCGAACAAAGCGGTTTCATAGCCGACTTGGGATACGAAACCTACCAGCGGGTGCTCACCGAAGCCGTGAGCGAACTCAAGGCACAGGAATTCGCAACGCTCTACGAAGACGAAATACTGAATTCCAAAGAAGGCGAAGGCAGCTTCTTCGTCGACGACTGCAACGTGGAAAGCGACATGCCTATGTTCTTCCCCGAGACATACGTGCCCGGCCCAAGCGAAAGGATAATGCTCTACCGCGAACTCGACTCTATTGACGATGAAAACGAGTTGGCACGCTACCGCAGCCGTCTTGCCGACCGCTTCGGCACACCGCCGCCACAGGCAGAAGCGCTCATGAAACTTCCCGTGCTGCGCCGCAAGGCAAGGGCACTGGGAGTGGAAAAGGTTTTCCTGAAAAACAAGGGCATGACACTTTTCTTCGTGAGCGACAAGGGGAGCGCCTTCTACAAGAGCACAACCTTCAGCCGAGTCATCGACTATGCCATGCAGCACATCCACAGCTGCAAACTCGACGAAAGCGGCGGCAAGCGCAAGATGCTCGTTGCCGGCATTGCTTCGCCCGAAGCGGCCATCGACGCACTCAATGCCATTGCTTCGCCAGTTGACAAGGCATAGTGACACTTCGGCATGCTGCAAGCCAAAACGGCACAAAGCAGCGTCGCAGTAACTGCCTGTTTTTCCGCAGTGCGGAAAGGCAACAAAAAGAAAGGCATATAATTTTCACGCTATGCGCATACAATTCTTGTGCTATACGCATACAATTTTTGCGGCATACGCATATAGCGAGAATCCCATGCCGCTTGCGGAATCAGTTTGCCGATGCCTCATCGGCTGACAACGGAGCACAGCCACCGTCTATCATACCGCGCACTTCCACAATGCGGCATTCAGCATTTTCCATGCGCTGCACCCGGCTTTTGTCGATGCCGTAAATCAGGGCCAGTATGCAACGGTCGATAAACCCGTGGCCCACGCAAAGAATGCGCTTGCCGTCGTAACGGCTGAACATTAGGTTCACAAACTGTCGTGCCCGCTGCATGCCGTGCTCCAGCGTCTCCACATCGTCGGGAAACCTTTCGAGCGCCTTGGCATCAGCGCATTTCCACAGCGTGAGCGAGCCCCAGTCGCGCTCCATCAAAAGGTCGCACGTATCAACGTCCACAGAAGGCCTTCCGCGCATTATTATATTTGTAGTGTCAACAGCCCGCTGCAGCGGGCTCGACACTACGGCATCGAAACTGACATCCTTCAGCGATTTGCCCAGAGCTTCGGCCTGCTTTCTGCCCAGCGGCGTCAGATGGCCCGGCGTAATTCCCTGCAACACGCCGGCGCGGTTTTCCTCGGTCTCGCCATGGCGCACTAGATACATCGTTAGCATACAAACAAATTTCTGATATATTACGAAAATGCAAATATAGCATATAAAACGTGCAGGGAAACGAAACAAGTGCGTATCTTTGCCTCATAACTCAAAAAAACAACCGCAATGAGCAAACCCATCCTCGCAATTCTCAGGGCTGCCATAGCCCTCGCCATCGGCACGTTGCTGGTGCTCCACCCCGAAAGCGCCACGAAAATAATAGTGATACTCATCGGCCTGCTGTTTCTGCTCATAGGCATAGTGTCGGTAATTTACAACATAAAGGCTATGCACCGTCTCGATGCCTCAAACGACACACAGATGAACACGCAATTCCCCGTAACAAGCATAGGATGCATAATCTTGGGCCTTGTGCTGGCGCTGATGCCCGACACGTTCCTCACCATATCTATGTACATTCTCGGGGCATTCCTTGTGCTGGCCGGAGCTTTTCAGATGGTGAATTTCCGCATTTGCTCGCGCACCGTACACACGCCGCTGGCCTATTACATTATTTCGGCATTGGTAATGGCCGCAGGCCTGTTCATCTTCGTAAATCCCATTGAATCGGCATCGCTGCCGATGATTGTGCTCGGCACATCGTTCATCGCCTACGGCGCAATGGAGGTGGTGCTGTCGGTGGAAAGCACAATGGTAAACCGCCGCATCAAAAAGGCCGGGAAAGAGGCCATGGCCGCAGAACAAACTGCCGCCCAACAAGAAGAAGGCAACAGGGACTACATCACTTTCGCCGATGACAGCGGACAAAGCGAAGACTGACATGAAGCAATAGCGCATTTGGCATTTGTTTTGCTGCAATTCAAAACAAAAAACGCACTATGGCATTCATTGACTACTACAAAATCATGGGAATTGCCAAGGATACCCCGCAGAAGGATATCCGCAAGGCATACATGAAACGCGCAAAGCAGTTTCATCCCGACCTTCACCCCGACGACCCGAAGGCAAAGGCCAAATTCCAGGCCCTGAACGAGGCATACAATGTACTCAACGACCCCGAAAAGCGCAAGAAGTACGACCAGTACGGCGAAAATTGGGAGAACGCCGAGGCATTCTCCGGGCGCGGCGGTTTCGGCAGCGCCGGGGAAGGAGGATTCGGAGGTTTCGACTTCAGCCAATTCTCGGGCGGCGGCGGATTCTCGAGTTTCTTCGAAAACCTGTTCGGCTCGCGCCGCGGCACACATTCCCACTGCGGCTGCGGCGGACACGGAGGATGCAACGCCAACAACGACACGCACGCCACTGTAAATCTCGACATCTATACCGCGATGCTCGGCGGCGATGTGGTGGTACAGACTCCAAGCGGAAAATTCAAACTGCACATCAAGCCCCTTACGCAGCAGGGCACCAAAGTAAGGCTCAAAGGCAAAGGGCAAGCCCAAAGCAGCGGCACGGCAGGCGACCTGATAATCTCCTACAACGTAACCATACCCGACACGCTCAACGCCCGCCAGCGCGAACTGCTGGAGCAAATGCGCGCCGCAGCCGGATAAGGCACAATAAAACAAACAATCAGCCAGCATGAAGGAAACACATTATTTCTACATACCCGATGCCGCATTGCGCGACGACCTTCCCGAAGAGGAGGCACGCCATGCCGTGAAAGTATTGCGCCTGAACGAAGGCGACCGCATAGCCCTCACCGACGGAAAAGGGCATTTCTACGACGCCGAAGTCACCGCTACAACCGCACGGTCGTGCTCATACCGCATCATAGGCACGCAGCAAGCCGGAAGTTCCTGGAGCGGGCACCTGCATCTGGCACTGGCCCCGACGAAAAACATCGACCGCACGGAATGGTTTGTGGAAAAGGCATGCGAAATCGGCATCGACGAGATTTCGTTTGTCGACTGCCGCTGTTCCGAGCGCCATACCGTCAAGCCCGAGCGCATCGAGCGCATTGTGGTTGCAGCCATGAAGCAAAGCCACAAAGCCGTCAAACCAATCGTAAGCCCCATGGTTCCACTGACGGAATTCCTGCGCCGCCCCGATTTGGGCGAAGAGAAATACATTGCCCACTGCCTGAACGACGAGACATGCAGTTCCGTTCCGGCAGCAGTCTCAGCCTCGTCACCGCGCTGCTGGCTTCCTAGCGTAATGGGCTGCGGCAACAAGACAATCCTCATAGGCCCGGAAGGCGATTTTGCCGTGGAGGAAGTAGACATGGCTGCAGAATGCGGCTTTATTCCGATAAGTCTGGGCGAAAGCCGGCTGCGCACCGAGACAGCGGCACTGTATGCTGTGATGCTCATGAATCTTAAAAACTCCAATCTGCAACGCATGCTGAAATAAAATAGGGCTATACGGCAAGAATTTCGAATTTGCATTTGGCAGTTTAAAATTGTTTCCCTATTTTTGCATCCGCAAACAAGCACAATGGTGTCATGACCGAGTGGCTAGGTAACGGTCTGCAAAACCGCCTACAGCAGTTCGAATCTGCTTGACACCTCAAGAAAGAGTTTGGGAGAGGCTTCAGCTAGAAGTTTCTCCCATATTCGTTTTCCCCCCACCAGCTCCCAACAGTTTAAAAACTTATTGCTATTTTTGCATCTAAAACAAGACGGTGGAATGAACAAGGCAAAATCAACCAGCATGTGGGTGCTACGACACAAATGCATAATTTTCATCGCATTTTTCGTGGCAGAGATAGCCTTTTTCGACCATAACTGCCTACTGAACCGCTATCGCTTCAACCGCCAAAAGGCCGAACTGAATGCCGACCTGCAGAAATACAGGCTGATTTCGAAAAACAACATCCGCCAACTGCAGGCGCTTGAAAAAGACCCCGCATACATCGAAAGAATCGCCCGTGAAAGATATTTCATGAAAACCGACGATGAGGATATCTACGTTGTGGAATATCCCGAACAGGAAAATGCCAACACCCCCATAAATCAATGAAGAAGTTAAGCCTGCCCGAATTGATTGTGTACGATGCCGGAGCCGTGATAATGCTTCTGAGCCTTGTACTGCTGCACACTCCCCTTTCCGTATACATGCCCTACGTCTACGGCACCGGAGCGGCAATGTTCTTCGCCATGCAGATGAAGTCGCAGGGTGGCGGAGGAAATTTCGTGGTGCGACGCCTAAAGAGACAACAGGCACTTGGCGCGCTGCTGCTGCTGCTGGCATCGGTGGCAATATGGATGGACATAAACTATGTATGGCCCCTGCGCCACAACGAATGGATTGCGGTAGTGGCCATCGGAGCATGGATGCAACTATACACCGCATTCCGCATACCAAAAGAACTGGAAAAAGAAGAAAATGCTGACAAATGACGACAAAGCCCTGGTTGTGCTTAGCGGCGGCCAGGATTCTACCACATGCCTGTACTGGGCACTGAAACGATTCAAGGGCGTAGCGGCAATAACCTTCAGCTACGGACAACGCCATATAACGGAAGTGAAAGCCGCAGAAGCCATTGCAAAGGCGGCAAACGTCAATTGGGAACTGATAGACTTCCCTTTGATTGGTTCGCTTGGCCACAATTCTCTTACATTCAACGACATTGAGATGGACAAGGAAAAGCCGGCCAACAGTCTGCCAAACACTTTCGTGCCCGGACGCAACCTGTTCTTCCTGAGCATAGCTGCAATCTATGCCAGCGAGCGCGGCATACGCAATATAGTTACCGGCGTGGGGCAAACCGACTTCAGCGGGTACCCCGACTGCCGCGACTCCTTCATCCGAAGCCTAAACGTCACGCTCAACCTCGCCATGGACGAACAGTTCATAATCCACACTCCGCTGATGTGGCTCGACAAGGAAGAGACTTGGGCAATGGCCGACTCACTGGGGGTGCTCGACATTGTGAGAGAAAAAACCGTGACATGCTACAACGGCGTTCCCGGCGACGGATGCGGCGAATGCCCGGCGTGCAAGCTGCGGCACAGAGGGCTGCAAAATTACCTTGACAAAAAAGCAGGCAAAACACATGAACAGAACTGACGACGGACTGAAAGCCCTGGGCCGCAAAACAGAATACACTGCCGACTACAACCCGCAGCTGCTTGAAACGTTCGAGAACAAGCATCCCCAAAACGATTATTGGGTGAGGTTCAATTGCCCAGAATTCACAAGTTTGTGCCCAATAACCGGACAGCCCGACTTCGCCGAAATACGCATAGAGTACATACCCGACATACGCATGGTTGAAAGCAAAAGTTTGAAGCTTTATCTTTTCAGTTTCAGAAACCACGGCGACTTTCACGAAGACTGCGTAAACACAATAATGAAAGACCTTATAAAACTGATGGACCCGAAATACATAGAGGTGGAAGGTATATTCACGCCCCGCGGCGGCATCAGCATTTTTCCCTATGCCAACTACGGCCGGCCCGCAACGAAATACGAGGCGCTTGCCGAATACAGAATAAACAACCACGATTTGAAATAAATTAGAAACTAGAATATGTTTGAAAACCTTACCGAGCGGCTTGAGCGCTCGTTCAAGATATTGAAAGGCGAAGGCAAAATCACCGACATCAACGTTGCCGAAACCCTAAAGGAAGTGAGAAGGTCGCTGCTGGATGCCGATGTCAACTACAAGGTGGCAAAAACATTCACCGACAGCGTGAAGGAAAAGGCCATGGGCATGAATGTGCTTACAAGCGTGAAGCCCGGGCAGATGATGGTAAAACTCGTGCACGACGAACTTGCCACCCTTATGGGCGGGGAGACTGCCGAGCTCGTTCTCACAGGGCGTCCTGCCGTGATACTGATGTCGGGATTGCAGGGATCGGGTAAAACCACTTTCTCGGCAAAACTTGCAAACTGGCAGAAAAACAAGAAAAACCGCAAGCCGCTGCTTGTGGCCTGCGATGTATACCGCCCCGCAGCCGTTGACCAGCTCAAGGTGCTGGGGGAGCAAATCGGCGTGCCGGTATACAGCGAGTCCGAATCGAAATACCCGGTGCAAATAGCGCAAAATGCCATAAAGGAAGCGAAGGCCAAAGGCAACGACCTGGTGATTGTCGATACGGCCGGACGCCTCGCCATTGACGAGCAGATGATGAACGAGATTTCGGCCATCAAGAACGCCATAAATCCCGACGAAACGCTATTCGTGGTAGACTCGATGACAGGTCAGGATGCCGTCAACACCGCAAGGGAATTCAACGAGCGTCTGGACTACAACGGCGTTGTGCTGACAAAACTCGACGGCGATACCCGCGGCGGTGCGGCCCTTTCAATACGTACAGTGGTCGACAAGCCTATCAAGTTTGTGGGAACTGGCGAAAAGATGGAAGCGCTGGACGTGTTCCACCCCATGCGAATGGCCGACCGCATACTCGGTATGGGCGACATCGTTTCGCTCGTTGAGCGTGCGCAAGAGCAGTACGACGAAAAAGAAGCACGCCGTCTACAGAAGAAAATAGCGAAAAACCAGTTCGACTTCAACGATTTCCTTGCCCAAATAGAACAGATAAAGAAAATGGGCAACATCAAGGACCTCGTATCGATGATACCTGGCCTTGGCAAGGCTGTAAAGAACCTCGACATCGACGACAACGCGTTCAAGAGCATCGAAGCCATCATACATTCCATGACTCCCAAGGAGCGCACCAATCCCGAAATCATCAACTCCAGCCGCCGCCGCCGCATTGCCGCAGGCTCGGGCACCGACCTGCAGGAAGTCAACCGCCTGCTGAAGCAGTTCGACCAGACACGCAAGATGATGCAGCAGATGACAGGCGGACGCATGCAGCAGATGATGGCTAGAATGAAGAAATAAACTTTTACCCGAAACACAAAACATACTGGACTATGCAACTTATAGACGGAAAGCAGACTGCAGCCGTGATAAAGGCTGAAATAGCCAAAGAAGTGGAAACACTCGTGGCAAACGGAGGAAAACGCCCGTGTCTTGCGGCAATACTCGTGGGCCACGACGGAGGCAGCGAAACATATGTGGCAAACAAGGTGAAAGCCTGCGAGGTTTGCGGTTTCAAGTCTGTGCTCGTAAGATACGAAGACACCGTGAGCGAAGAGGAATTGCTTGCTAAGGTGCGCGAGCTCAACAGCGATGCCGATGTAGACGGAATCATCGTGCAGCTTCCCCTGCCAAAACACATACGCGAACAGAAAGTTATCGAGACCATCGACTACCACAAGGATGTCGACGGCTTCCACCCCATAAACGTTGGGCGCATGGCCATTGGACTGCCAGCTTTCGTATCGGCTACTCCAAAGGGAATCATGGAACTGCTGAAACGCTACGGCATTGAAACCTCGGGAAAGACATGTGTAGTACTGGGGCGCAGCAACATTGTAGGCAAACCCATGGCACAGCTCATGATGCAGAAAACAGGAGGCAACTCCACCGTTACCGTATGCCACAGCCGCACGAAAGACATCAAGGCTTTCTGCCGCCAGGCCGACATAATCATCGCCGCGCTCGGCAGCCCCGACTTTGTGACAGCCGACATGGTCAAGCCCGGAGCCGTGGTAATCGATGTAGGCACCACCCACGTGCCCGATGCCACAAAGAAAAAAGGCTTCCGCCTGAATGGCGATGTGAAGTTCGATGAAGTTGCACCGCTGTGCTCGTTCATATCGCCCGTTCCGGGAGGCGTGGGGCCCATGACTATCTGCTCGCTGATGCAGAACACACTGCTTGCCGCCACCCATAAACTCTACGAATGATGTCACAAAGTCCGCTTGTAACTTGCTATGTGGAAAACAGCCGGGAATTCGTGGCGGGCGGTTTCTTCACAACCCGAAAACTGCCACAACGCGTAAAGCCCGAATCCACATCTGCCCTGAGATTCATTGCCGGCAGTTGCAGCACTCCCTACGTGATGTTCGCGCTGGAGCCCGAACTATTGGAATTCAAGAAAGACGCACTGCAAAATTTCGGCAAAGCGTTTGGAAACCCCGACGACATTACCATAGCCTACAGTGACTACACCGACCGCCGCGAAAACGGCAACGTTGCGCCCCACCCGCTCAACTGTTACAGTGAAGGCTCGGTGAGCGACAATTTCGAAATGGGCAAAATGATGCTTACCACCGCAGAGGCAATCAGGAAGTATTTGCTTCGGAAGCCTGCAAACCGCGCCTATGCCGGAGTTTACGCTTTCCGCCTGTGGGTGAGCCTCAACGGAAAAATAACACATATCGGCAAAAGCCTCTACACCGCCATTGAGCGCGACAACCGCAAGAGCGGACAGAAGCAATTCGATTACCTCAATCCTTCGTTGCGCCGCCGCCAGAAAGAAATGGAAGTGGTGTTTACCGAGTATCTGAAAAAAATAGGGGCCTACATTGCCCCCGAGCAGCTCAAGAAAACCGACTATACAAAGTTCCCCGGTTTCGAGTGCGAGGCGTCGGTGATAATCCCCGTACGCAACCGTGTGCGCACCATAGCCGACGCAGTGGACAGCGCATTGGCCCAACGCACGAAATTCGATTTCAACGTGATTGTTGTCGACAACCATTCCACCGACGGCACGACCGAGATTCTGCAAAAGTTGGCGCAGGAAAACCCTTCGCTGATACACATCGTGCCCGAACGTACCGACCTTGGAATAGGAGGGTGCTGGCAGCTTGCTGCCGACGATGCGCGCTGCGGCAAATTTGCCGTACAGCTCGACAGCGACGACCTATATTCCGACAACCAAACACTTGAGAAGATTATACGCTGCTTCCACCGCACCCGGGCAGCCATGGTTGTTGGCAGTTACCGCCTCGTTGATTTCAACCTCAATGCGCTTCCCCCCGGAGTCATCGACCACAAGGAATGGACTACACGAAACGGGCACAACAACGCCCTGCGTGTAAACGGCCTTGGCGCTCCCCGGGCATTCTTCACGCCCATGCTGCGCGAAATACGCTTTCCCAACACTTCCTACGGCGAAGACTATGCCATGGGGCTAGCATTCTCACGCCAGCATATCTTGGCGCGTATCTACGACGTGCTCTATCTCTGCCGCCGTTGGAACGACAATTCCGATGCAGCCCTTTCGCAGGAGAAGACAAATGCCAACAACGCCTACAAAGACAGTCTGCGCGCCGCTGAAATAATTGCGCGCAAGAAACTCAATTCGCAATGACACCCTCCCCGGCAAGCCAATTCCCGTCGGTAAACGAAACCGAAGCCTTCTTCCAAAGGCAGCTTGAGCGCTGGGAAGACGCCCGTGGACGGTTCTGCGCGCTCGACACGGTGCAAACCAAGGAACTCACACTCGGCGCCGCTTCGATTAGCGCCCAATACAACCCTTCGCGCATTGTATCCACTGGAGCGAAAACCGACAAAAGCAGCATAGCCAAGCGTGCATGCTTCCTTTGCGCCGCCAACCGTCCTCCGCAGCAAATCATGCTCGAGGCCTTCGATGGGAACTTTCAAGTGCTTGTCAATCCGTTTCCTATTCTCCGCGGGCATCTGGTGATTGCTTCGGCTAAGCACGAAGAGCAATGTCTTGCGGGGCATTACGCCGAGCTCTGCACCATAGCCGCAAGGCTCGATGGTTACATAGCATTCTACAATGGGGCGCGATGTGGTGCTTCTGCCCCCGACCACCTTCATTTTCAGGCGGGAAAGCGCGGCAACATACCAATTGAGAAATACTGGGCGCACTACCGTCAAAGTCTGCGGCCTATGGTAATGCCCGGAGTATCCCTGCTTGAAGGCTTCGCATGCCCTGCGGCGGTGATAACGGAAAAAAGCGTGGAGCGCAGCATTGCCGTGTTTGAACCGTTCTATGCCAAACTGCAGAAGACATTCAACGAAGGGGAAATTCCCATAAACGTGATGGTGTGGAAAGAAGGCGACGAACTTGTAACCGTGGTATTCCTGCGCAGCAAGCACCGCCCCGACTGCTACTATGCCGCAGGCGAAACGCAACTGCTTATAAGCCCGGGCTCGGTAGATATGGGCGGACTGCTGATAACACCGCGCAGCGAGGATTTCGAAAAGATAACGCCCGAGAAAGCCTTTGCCATGCTCGCTGAAGTTACATTCCCAGCCGAAGATATTAACACATTTCTTAATTTTTGCACCGCTATAAAATAAAAGCTACAACACTTCAATGCAGAAAACCATGGAAAATACCGCCACCCCCCAGGCTCGGAAAGTTGCAGTAGGAATAATGGGCGCGCCAAGCATCGCGTTCACACTCAACGGCAATTTCACTTATGCCGCAGGCAAGGTTGCAACAGGCGAATGCACAGCGTTGCTCCAAAGCGACGGAAGCATCTGCTTCCGCGGCGAGACCTACGAAGAATTGCATTTGGTGCCCGACGGCGCAAATTCCACATTCACGCTCCACGGCGTCACCATAGGCAAGAAGTTTCATTGGGAACGCAGCGAAGACGAAACATTTGCCGATGAACTGAAAATAGCCGTCGGCAACGGCGAACTCGAAGCCATCAACATACTCCATATAGAAAAATACCTGCAAAGCGTGATATCGAGCGAGATGAGCTGCAACGCTCCCCTCGAATACCTCAAGACACAGGCTGTGGTTTCGCGCAGCTGGCTGGCCCGCATACTGCAGCGCCGTGCAGCGTCTGCCCCCGATAGCGCCACGCAATGCTGCGACACCCACTGCGGCACAGAGCGCTGCATAAAATGGTACGAAAACGATGCCCACACTCTGTACGACGTATGTGCCGACGACCATTGCCAGCGCTATGAAGGCTTGCAGCGGGCCTCGAATCCCGCAGCCATGCGTGCCGTCGTCGAGACCTGCGGCGAAGTGATTGTAAGCGGAGGGGAAATATGCGATGCCCGTTTCTCGAAATGCTGCGGCGGCGCAACCGAGCGTTTTTCAAGCTGCTGGAGCGACCACGACGTGCCATATCTCTCGCCCGTTGCCGATACCGGCTCCAACGCTGCGCTGCCCGACCTCACGGTGGAGAGCAATGCCGAGGCTTGGATACGCAATGCCCCCGAAGCTTTCTGCAACACAGCCGACGAAGCCACGCTTTCACAAGTGCTCAACGGCTATGACCTCGAGACCAAGGACTTCTTCCGCTGGAAAGAAGAATACACCAACGCGCAACTTTCCGAAATACTGCGCCGCAAGTCGGGTATCGACTTCGGCAGCATCGTAAGCCTCACTCCGCTGCAGCGCGGCCCAAGCGCAAGAATCGTGCAACTCATGATTACCGGCACAAAAAAGCGGATGACAGTGGGCAAGGAACTCGAAATACGCCGCCTGCTAAGCGACAGCCACCTCAAAAGTTCGGCTTTCGTGGTTGACTGCCTCAACATTGCCGACGGCATACCCCAGCGCATAGTGATAACCGGCGCCGGCTGGGGCCACGGCGTGGGAATGTGCCAGATAGGGGCCGCGGTAATGGCTGCCGAAGGCTACGGCTACAGGCAAATACTGCAGCATTATTTCCGAAACTCAAAAATTGAAAACATATATGAGCAATCTGAAGGATAACACTCCACAGTCAAAACCCCGCACGACATCGCCGTGGTCGTGGATTCCGACGCTTTATTTTGCCGAAGGCATACCGTATGTAATAGTTATGACCGTGGCGCTGGTGATGTTCAAGCGCCTCGACGTGAACAACGGCGACGCGGCGCTCTACACCAGTTGGCTTTACCTGCCGTGGGTGATAAAGCCGTTCTGGAGCCCGCTCGTCGACATTGTGCGCACCAAGCGCTGGTGGATATGGGCAATGCAGATGCTCGTAGGCGCCGGGCTTGCCGGCATAGCGTTCACACTTGGTGCGAGCCGCCAGATTGAGGCGGTGCTGGCATTCTTCTGGCTCATTGCCTTTGCCAGCGCCACCCACGACATTGCTGCCGACGGCTTCTACATGCTGGCCCTTTCCAGCCACGAGCAGAGCCTCTTTGTGGGCATACGCAGCACATTCTACCGCATTGCCACCATATTCGGTTCGGGACTGCTCATAGCGCTTGCCGGATTTCTCGAGGGCTACAACAGAGTGCCGATGGCATGGAGTCTCACTTTCTACACGTCGGCAGGGCTGTTCATACTGCTGTTCCTTTACCACAAGTTCATACTTCCCCGCCCTTCTGCCGACTGCAGTCTGTCGGGCGACAGCGCTCCCACTGCCATGGCCGGCATACGCAGTTTCATACGCACCTTCGCCACGTTCTTCACCAAGCCGGCGGCAGTAGTGTCGATACTCTTCATGCTGCTCTACCGCCTGCCCGAGGCACTGCTGGTGAAAGTATGCCCGCTGTTTCTTCTCGACAAGCCTTCGGCCGGTGGCATGGGGCTCACCACGGCTCAACTTGGCTTTGCCCAAGGCACCGTAGGGGTGATAGGGCTTACCATCGGCGGCATACTGGGTGGCATAGCAGCATCGCGCGGAGGACTGAAAAAATGGCTGTGGCCCATGGTGGCAGCAATCTCCCTGCCTGACTCGGTATACATTTATATGAGCTTTGCGGGCGAGGCAAGCTTCACGCTAATCAACATACTGATATTCATCGAGCAGTTCGGCTACGGCTTCGGCTTTACGGCCTACATGCTGTTCCTTATATACTACTCCCGCGGCGAGAGCAAGACGGCCCACTACGCGATATGCACGGCATTCATGGCGCTGAGCATGATGATTCCGGGGCTGTTTGCCGGATACATGCAGATGCAGCTTGGCTACAAGGCATTTTTCGTCGTGGCAATGGCCATGTGCCTCATAACAGTGGCCGTGTCGGCATTCATAAAGGTTGACCCCGATTTCGGCAAAAAGAACAACGATTAGCGACACCGGCGCTGGGGCTGGCGCAAACACACCCAAAGAGCGGCATTCCTACGGACAATAAACCCGGGAACGCCGCTCTTCTATATTAAATGTATTCTAATTCTTGCGCTGCAGTTTGCAGAGAAATCCCAGCTTGTATATTTTGAACACGAACAGCGAAGGATTGTAGCCCAGGAGGTTTGCGCGCTCTAACGGCCCGAAGAGAGTGTGCCACGCAGCCATAAGCCCGTCGAGGTTGAGCTGCTTGAGCCTCAGCGCCACTCCGCCCACATGCGAGAAGTTCTGCACGTCGCGCCCGAAGCGCCTCAAGTTGCGCATCGACTGCTCGGTTTTGGCAAGGAATTCGCGGTTGGTGTCGAGCCCGTTATGCACAAGCGTATTGTCGATATGGGTAATGGTGTAGCCCTGCTGCTTGAGGCGCAGCCCGAAGATGGTGTCTTCGTAGCCATATTCCACGCAGCTTTCGTCGAACCTGATGCGCGTGAACACATCGCGCCTCACCATGACATTGAAGGTAGAGAAATGGTCGTAGGGCCTGGCCTTTCGGCTTTCGAGAGAGCGTATGCCGGCTGCGGCCTGCTCGTAGCGGAAGCGCAGTGCCACATCGGGCGACGGCATAGTGCCCACGGCCTGAATGCCGCCGCATATCACGTCGCCTCCAGCACGGGCGGCATCGCAATATTTCGCCACAAAACTGTCGCTTGCCACTAGCGCGTCGCAGTCGATAAACAACAGCCACTCGCCTTTTGCCTCGCGTGCCAGACTATTGCGGCGCACTGCTCGCCCGCAGTTCGCGGTTGCCTCCACATAGCGGCAGAGGGGCAGCGTGCACGCCTCGCGCACACTCTCCACTCCGCGCCCCGGCTTTGAGGCATCGTCGCCAACGATTATCTCGAAGCTCTCGCCGCGCTGCTGAAGGCGCGCGCACTGGGCCTGCAGAGCCCGCACAAGGCCCGAGCAATCGTAGTTGTATACAGGTATCAATATTGAAATCATATTGCTGTTCATTTTCCGTCGGCAACAATTCTGCCTCCGGTATATTGCAAATTTACAAAAAATTGCAAAGCACGACTATTTTTACACCGACAATGTCTTGCTTTTAGCAAAAAACATCAAGAATTTTACTTGAATTAGCGCCGGCATCTTTCCAGGCACCGGCTCCGTGCCATGCGCAAAGCGGAAAAATTCTTTACGCAAAGCAGAAAAATTCTCTGCGCAGAGCGCGAAAATTATATGCCTTGGTTTTTCAAAAAAGGTGCTTTAGTTTTTGAAAGCCAAAGCGACAAGGGCCAAAACTGTCCGTAGTTTCATTTCAAAAAAAATTAGCAGTTAAACTTGGGCGCAAAGTTACGACATTAGAGAGAGAGAGAGAGAGAGAGAAAATTGCAATGCACAATCCCCGTGGAAATATTTTTTGTACTTTTGCGAAAGTTTAATCAACTAATCAGTTTTTTTACAAATGAAACTCTTCTATAAATTCCACTCGATGCTTTTCATTGCATCGGCAGTGCTTGCTGTGGCGTCTTTCTCAGCATGCGGTGACACCGACAACGGGGGCAGCAGCAACGACGACAACAGCGGATATGATAAAAACACGTACTATGCCTTGGAAGATACCGCAAACGGTTGGGACTACGGCATGTATTACAACGGAAAAGTGATACTCGTTCACGCAGATACCATGCGCGGCACGTGTTTGGGCTATCTCAACGAAATGAAATCGGAGAGCAAAGAAGGAGTGTGCATCGAAATCAACGAAGAGGGCAATATAGTTTCTTTCGGAACTCCCAACAAACTGGCCAGTGTGGTAGAAAAAGACAACAAGACCTATCTTTGCACCGCAGACAACAATGGCGGCGTTGCGTTTGCCGAAGTGGAATTAGACGAGAAAGCCACCAAGGAAACCAGAGCTGCGTCGGAATCCGACAAATTATTGTGGAAAAACAAAAAGGACGTGCTGAAATTCTTTTTCAACAAGACAATCGACATCGCCGACGACGCTATAAAGAAAAAATGGGGGACGAAAGTTTTCGAACCTTTCAAAAAAGCCTACAACAATTTGGCAAAAGCTGCAAATTTCACGAAGATGTTGAGAAATGGAGAGTGGACGCAGGCAAGTCTTACCGTGTTGAAAACTGGAATATCAGCCCAATTCAAAGAAATGTCAGGTCCCGTTTTGCAAGGCATTGACCTTCTGTCTTACGAATACAAGGAATACAAGGAATGTATGCACGATGTTTTCTACGGCAAGGCATACTGCGAAATCACCAACGCAGTGAAACGTTCCGACGACGCATACGAGGTAACCGTAACGATAGCAAATTCATACACTATCCCGCAAGAGCACCGCGAAACCGTAGTAGCCGCCGACGGCAGCGAGAAAATGACATACGTAAAGAACGAAGTTTATTGCGGGGTGCTGGCACGCAAGGGCTATGAGCCGGAATATCAATATTGCGACACACGCTCGGGAGAAATTCTCGTAAAACAAACCGCCGATGACCAAGAACAGACGTTCGTAATCTATGCCGACGAAGACAATACGCTGCTCCGTCCGTTTCTTATGGTAGATCTCGACCTCACCAACAAACCTAATATGAAATATTTGCTTCAACATATAAAATATGGCGAAAGCATTCCGCTCATTTCGGCAAATGTAGACTACACTTACAAGCTTGAAAATTGCTGTGCCTATTCCGTTTGGGACAAGTCAGGACAATTGAGAGACGACAGCGGAGTAACTTTTACCCTTAAGTTCAATGCCACA
The DNA here is from genome assembly GCA_963625145.1 of Bacteroidaceae bacterium. Classification (GTDB taxonomy): domain Bacteria; phylum Bacteroidota; class Bacteroidia; order Bacteroidales; family Bacteroidaceae; genus UBA6398. The sequence continues at coordinate 25,054 of CAVFSQ010000003.1, forward strand.
TGCAATTCCTTGAACAACAAATATCTTACCGCAGTTAAAGATTGGGGAGTGGTGTTGTACAAAGACGAAAAACAGGAATGTTTTATTTCTTTGATGGAGGAAAACGACAACCAGTCAGGCATCGGGCAAATGACATCGGAATCCACGCAAACGTTCTCCTTTGAAAAAGACGAACTCGACATCAACCGCGCAACTTATACCGCAAAGCCGAAAAACTATTACATTGCACCTTATGTGGAATACTCCACAGATTTCAACACCGTGGAACGTAGAATAGCTATTGGGAAGCTTGAACCGTTTGCGCCCAAATACATTCAGAAGCCCGCGGCGGAATTTACAGGTGCCGAGTATTCCCAAACATACGAAACCCATACAACGGTTCGCAGCCATTATTACGATGAAAATCTCCAAGCTTATAAAGAAACATCTGTAAGGGTACTTTATAGTGTAAACTCTGGATTTTTCAATATAAACGGTACCATTTTTGTCGACTCTGCATTTGTAAGAAAATCGGGCAGCGGTTGGGACCAATACTCTTTTGGCGTAATAAAAGAATCTAACAAACGGGAAAGAGTTCCTTTGACGGAAATAAGCGATGGTGCGAGGTCTGAATATTTCACTTTCTTCTTCCAGGCAGACAGTGCTTCGGCAAAGCCACGCTACCTGACATTGGAACTGTGGAGCGGCGGCTCGTGCACCTCAAGCAAGAACAAACTCGTGTATAAGCCTCTTACGCAAGACAACTGGGGGGAGAACGTTTACCACATATACGGTTTCAAGCTCGAGAAAGAGTGAAAAGCCATCGCAGCATTTGCCGGAAAGCGTACTATTGCGTAATTTTGCTGCAAGACAACAATAACATACACCTATGCGAAAACTACTGACCATTGCCGCCATTGCGTTTTTTGCCGCGGCTCACGCACAGCAGGATTTCTTTGCGCCTGTGCGCCAGTCATCGCTCCGCATGCCTGCGGTGCCCATAGCAGTCAGCGACCCCTATTTTTCCATCTGGTCGCCGGCCGACAAACTCTACGACAACCCCACTACCCACTGGAGCGGAGCCGAAAAGTCCATTATAGGCGTGCTCCGTGTCGACGGCACCAATTACCGCTTTATGGGCAAAAGCCCCGATGTGCTTGTGCCTTATGCAAAAATGGCCAAAGACGAAAATTGGGAAGCAAAATACACCAACAACAAGCCTGCCGGCAACTGGGCTGCCGAAAACTACGACGACAGCAGCTGGAAAAGCGGGCGCGGAGGCTTCGGCGACCGTAGCACAAAAGCCAACGCCACCCGCTGGAGCGGTGACAACACCGATGTTTATATCCGCCGCAACGTGAAAATCGACAACCTCGACAAAACAGGAAAAGTGCGCCTCGTCTACTCCCACGACGATGTGTTTGAACTTTATATAAACGGAGAGAAAATTGTGGAAACCGGCGAAACATGGCTTGATGACCAAGTGGTGGACCTCACGACCGAACAGGCTGCCCATCTGCACGAAGGTAACAATGTTATTGCAGCGCATTGCCACAACACATCAGGCGGGGCTTTCGTTGACTTCGGGCTCTACAACGTTTCCACCGACAAGTCGCCCTTCGTCACTACAGCCGAACAGACTGCCGCATCAACGCTCGCCACGTCAAGCTACTACACCTTCAAGTGCGGCCCCGTGCAGCTTGACCTCGTGTTTACTGCCCCGCAGCTCATCGATGACCTCGACCTGATCTCCACCCCAGTGAACTACATCTCTTACCGCGCCACGGCCCTCGACCGCAAGGAGCACAGCGTGCAGATCATGCT
>CAVFSQ010000003.1:26866-27925 GCA_963625145.1 Bacteroidaceae bacterium
GATCATGCTGATGACATCGCCCCAGTTGGCCGTGAACTCTGCCGAACAGCCAACCGTTTCCACAACGCTCACCCACGGCGGCTCAAAATACCTAAAGGCCGGAACCATCGAGCAACCCCACTGCGCTACCACCGGTGACCTCATTTGCCAGGACTGGGGCTACCTTTACCTCACGCAGGGCACCGCGGAGCAGAAACTAAGCCTTAACACACAAAGTGAAATAGAAACATCGTTTGCCGAAAAAGGCACCCTGCCTGCATCATCCGAAGAAATAAAGGCATTCAGCCAAAGCGAAAATCCCGCAATGGCTTTTAGTCACGACCTCGGCACCGTAAGCCGCAAAAGCCCCAAAAGCAGCTTCACGCTCATAGGTTACGACGATGTATGGTCGCTTGAATACCTCTACGAGCGCCACAAAGCCTACTGGACTCACGGAGGCAAAGTAACTATATTCGACGCCTTCGACCGCCTGCGTTCCTCCTATTCCTCCATTATGCAGCGCTGCCAGAAGTTCGACGCCACCATCTACGACGACGCCCTCAAGGCCGGCGGCCGGGAATACGCCGAAATATGCAGCGGAGCCTACCGCCACGTCATTTCCGCCCACAAACTCTTCACCGACAACCAGGGGCGCCTCATGTTCTTCTCGAAAGAAAACAACAGCAACGGCAGCATCAACACCGTAGACCTCACCTACCCCTCGGCGCCGTTGTTCCTTGTCTACAACCCCGAACTGCAAAAGGCCATGATGACCAGTATTTTCGAAAGTGCCAAGAGCAAACGGTGGAACAAGCCGTTCCCGCAACACGATATGGGCACTTACCCTAAAGCCAACGGCCAGACCTACACCGGCGACATGCCGGTGGAAGAAGGCGGGAACATGGTGATACTCGCAGCCGAAATATGCCGCGCAGCAGGCAATACTGAATATGTGAAGCCCTACTGGGAACAGCTCAAGACATGGACCGACTACCTCGCCGTCAATGGGCAAGACCCTGCCAACCAGCTGTGCACCGACGACTTTGCCGGACACTGGGCTCACAATGCCAACCTTTCGGC
>CAVFSQ010000004.1:0-24678 GCA_963625145.1 Bacteroidaceae bacterium
TGCCGGAAGAAGCCGGGGCAGCCATGCCCAAACTGAACTCGCGTCAATTTGCTGAAGTGCGCTTTTGTCTTTGCTATATTTCTGCGGCAAAAACGAAAACTTTTTCGATATGTTTTTTGTCTCTATTCTTGTAAATGAGGCCGTGTCGTAAAATATAGTTAGTTGCGACATGGCCTCTTGAAAATTTGTTTAGGATTTACTTGTTTAATTCCGCCAACGGATTTTGACTAAGTCATTTCTCTACGTATTTGTACTTTCGGTTATAGTTTTCAATCCATTCCAAATCCTTTTCATGGGGCTTGCGCTTCCATTCACTCTTTTTCATTTGTTGTTTCTTTTGGCGCTCCTTGATTTTGTCGGACGTAGCCCCGTATTTTTCTATGAAGCGGTATTTTTCCCGTTTGACGGTGTAACGCACCCGGCTTTTGTCGAAATTCTGAAACGGGAAGAAATCTATATGTGCAATAACTTCTTTTACGAAAGGTTTATCCGGAGCGTCCGGATGGTAACTTTGGTATGCCTTTACCTTCATGCGAATGTGGCGCTTGAGCTTCCGGATATCCTTGCTTGCAATGAATACAGTTCTAGGAAATCCTTCTTCTTTTTTGTAGCCGGTTTGGTCTTCCACTTTCAAATTTATGGTGCCTACCGAATTCTTGTAGCCCGAAATTCCCCAGTTGCTAACGTATGTGTAGCATACCAAAGTGTCTTTGTCGGCGCTTGTTGCGCGTTTGAAACCGCCGAAGCTGTAATTCCATAAGTCGTGGTATTTTAATAGGTTTTGTCCGTCGTGAAACATGGTGCTGAGCGAGTCGCTCATTATTTGGTTGTAATTCTCCTGCTTCACTTGTCCTGCGGCCGTTACAAGCGGCAGTAGGAATAATGTGATTAATAATAATGCTTTCATTTTTTTGAAATTAAGAAAATTATGGGGCAATTGTTTTATTCTTTAGGATTTGCGTGCCCTGTATGCGCATCTCCTTGTTTCAGTTTTCTGTATAGCTGTCGTTGTGGAGAGAAATACTTTTGTCGTCAATCTTCGTCATTAGTGTTGCTGCCAATGTATGTAATGTTTTTGAAGTTGCAAAGATTCTCGCTGCAAAAACAAAGTTTTTTTGATAGATATCAATTTTTGCGACAGAAGGCGTATGAAAAGAAGAAGGCGCAAAGGAAACGGGATCCTTTACGCCTTCTTACCAATTAAAAAACTTGCGGTTTTTATCCTAGGTACTTTGTAAGTATATTGATGTTTGCATCGTCGCGTAGGCGGCGCAATGCGCGTTCTTTTATCTGGCGCACACGCTCGCGGGTGAGACTGAGCGAGTTGGCTACTTCTTCGGCAGTCATTTCGTTGCAACCTATTCCGAAAAGCATCTTTAGCACTTGCTGCTCGCGGTCGGAAAGCGTGCCGAGGGCGGTGTCAAGGTCTTTCGACAACGACTCCCTTTCCATGTTGTTGTCGGTAGTGGGCGCGTCTTCGTCGGTCATGATGTCAATGAGCGAGTTGGAATCGTCGTCCTGGAAAGGAGCATCGACCGAGACTTTCTTGCCGTTTGTGGCAAGCGACTCGCGCACTTTTGCCTCGTCGGTATCGAGAATCTCCGCAAGTTCCTGCACCGACGGACGGCGTTCGTTGGCTTGCTCAAAACTTACGATGGCTTTGGTAAGTTTGCTCTGGAAACCAACTTGGTTGAGCGGCATTCGCACGATGCGGCTTTGTTCGGATATGGCCTGGAGTATGCTCTGGCGTATCCACCACACGGCGTAGGAGATGAACTTGAAGCCACGGGTCTCGTCGAATTTGCGGGCTGCCTTGATAAGTCCGAGGTTCCCTTCGTTGATAAGGTCGTTGAGCGCAAGTCCTTGATTTTGGTATTGTTTTGCCACACTCACCACGAAACGCAGATTTGCCCGAGTCAGTTTGTCAAGCGCGGCACGGTCGCCTTTGTGGATTTTTTGGGCAAGCTCTACCTCCTCGTCGGTCGATATCAGCTCTTCGCGTCCAATTTCCACCAAATACTTGTCAAGCGCGGCATTCTGCCGGTTCGTAATGCTTTTGTTAATCTTTAATTGCCTCATACAATATTCTAAAAGTGCGCGAAATTACGCATTTGTTTTTATCCGTCAAAATGACAAACGTATTTTTTTGTATTTTATTTTGCGGGAACATTGTTTTTGTCATAAAATCTTTTTTCTTTGATGTATATCGTCTTGACATATCCTCGTTTTGGGGAATGTAAAACCGTTGGCGGAATAAATTGTATGTGTATAGCGCAAAAATTCTGTGCGCACAGCGTAAAAATTCTATGCGCATAGCAGAAAAATTGTATGCGCATAGCGGAAAGGTTTTATCCCACAGCCCCTTCGAGGGATACTGAAAGCAGTTTGCGGGCTTCGACGGCAAACTCCATGGGAAGTTTGTCGAGCACGTTTTTGGCATAGCCGTTGACAATGAGCCCTGCTGCCGTTTCGGGGTCTATGCCGCGCGAAGCGCAGTAGAACATCTGCTCTTCGGAAATCTTTGATGTTGTGGCTTCGTGCTCCACTACCGCCGTGTTGTTGTGCGTGTCGATGTAGGGGAATGTGTGGGCGCCGCTGGTGGATGAGAGCAGCAGCGAGTCGCACGACGAGTAGTTGCGCGCGCGGTCGGCATTCTTGCCCACCTTTACCAGTCCGCGATAGGAATTCTGGCTGTGGCCGGCCGATATTCCCTTGCTGATTATCGTGCTGCGCGTGTTGCGCCCCAGATGAACCATCTTGGTGCCGGTGTCGGCTTGCTGGTAATTGTTGGTCACTGCCACGCTGTAGAATTCGGCCTGCGAGTTGTCGCCCTTGAGTATGCACGACGGGTATTTCCAGGTGATGGCCGAACCGGTTTCCACCTGCGTCCACGACAGTTTGCTGTTTTTCCCGCGCAGCAGTCCCCGCTTGGTGACAAGATTGTAGACGCCGCCCTTGCCCTCGGCATCGCCCGGGTACCAGTTCTGCACGGTGGAGTATTTCACTTCGGCATCGTCGTTCACAATGATTTCCACAATTGCTGCATGCAACTGGTTTTCGTCGCGCATCGGGGCTGTGCAGCCTTCAAGATAGGAAACGTAGGCCTGGTCGTCGCACACGATCAGCGTGCGCTCGAATTGTCCGGTGCCGCGGGCATTGATGCGGAAATACGACGACAGCTCCATTGGGCAGCGCACGCCTTTCGGGATGTATACGAACGAACCGTCGCTGAACACGGCGCTGTTGAGCGCAGCGAAGAAATTGTCGCGGTAGGGCACTACCGTGCCGAGGTATTTGCGCACAAGGTTGGGGTAGTTTTTTACGGCCTCGCCTATTGAGCAGAAGATTACGCCCAGTTCCGCGAGTTTTTCGCGGAAAGTGGTCTTGACCGAAACGCTGTCCATTATGGCATCTACGGCAACGCCGCCCAGTGCAAGGCGCTCTTCAAGGGGAATGCCGAGTTTGTCGAAAGTCTTTACCAGTTCGGGGTCGAGTTCTTTCTTTTGGTCGTGCGTGCGCGGCTGGGCATAATACGATATGGCCTGGTAGTCGATTGCCGGCAGGTTTACGTGCGCCCAGTCGGGTTGCCGCAGCGTCTGCCAGTAGCGCAGGGCCTTGAGCCGGAATTCCAGAAGCCATTCGGGTTCGCCCTTGCGTTGGGAAATTGTGCGCACCACGTCTTCGTTGATTCCCGTCGGGATTACGTCGGTGGAAATCTCTGTGGTAAAGCCGTATTCGTATTGTTTGTCGGCCACGCTGCGCACGAATGCATTTTTCTGCTCTGTAGCATTCGCCTCGGGCGTTGTATTGTCGGTATCTTTGTTCATTGTGGTGGTGAAAATAAAAAACGGCAAGGCGTTTGCCCTGCCGCCTTTGTATAGGGTTTATTTCGCAGTGTCGCTGTCGACTTTTATCGAATCGTTTGTTTCGGGTGCACTGTCGGTGTGGCTTTTACTGTATGCCTTGAAAGCATAGCCTAGACTGTTTTTCACTGGTTCGTAGAAGAACGACTCTTCGGCTTTCGCCTGGCTCACAATGCCTAGAAAGCTCATGGCATTGAATACGCAACTCATGAGTACCAGGTATTTCACCAGGCTCAGGGCCGCACCAAGAATGTTGTTTGGCAGCCCGATTTTCATGCCCTTGAGAGCTTTGGTCATCAGGTTTGCCACGAGTCCGAGCACAATGGGCACTATTATCCACAGGGCCACGAATGCCAGTATTTTGGCAATCGAGAGCGATGTGCCCAGGCGCGGCGAGAGATATTCGCCGAAACTGGAGTAGACTGTGGCTGCTACAAAAAGTCCGACGACAAAGCCTACCATCGAGAAAACTTCCTTGAGAAATCCCTGCTGCCAGCCTTTGTACAAGGCCCATATTACGAGCAGCAGGATGGCAAAATCTATGAACGGCATTTGCTTTTCGTGTTAAAGTCAGAGTGTTGCTTTTACTTCGATTTGCTTGAAGGTTTCTATTATGTCGCCTTCCTTGAGGTCGTTGCAGTTCGCGAGACTTATACCGCACTCAAAGTTCGAAGCCACTTCCTTGACATCGTCCTTGAAGCGCTTGAGGGCTGCGATGTTGGCCGTCTGTATCACGATACCGTCGCGGATGAGGCGCGCCTTGTCGGTGCGGCTTACCTTGCCTTCGCTTACAAATGCGCCGGCAACGAATCCTACCTTGCTGATGTGGAACACCTGGCGCACTTCGATTGTTGCGGTAACCTCTTCTTTAACTACCGGCTCGAGCATACCTTCCATTGCGAGCTTCACTTCGCCTATGGCATCGTAGATGATGGAGTAGAGACGAATTTCGACTCCTTGCTGGTCGGCCTGCTTGCGGGCCAAAGCGCTGGGGCGTACCTGGAAACCAATGATGATGGCTTGCGAAGCCGCTGCCAGCGATACGTCGTTTTCGGAGATTTGGCCCACGCTCTTCAATATTACGTTGACTTTGATCTTTTCGGTAGAAAGCTTTTCGAGCGAATCGCTGAGAGCTTCAACCGAGCCGTCAACGTCGCCTTTGACAACGATGTTGAGTTCCTTGGTGCCGCCGCGTGCAATGCGCCGCCCGATTTCGTCGAGCGAAAGCACGGAGTGGGCTCTCAATGCCTGCTCGCGCTGCAGTTGCTCGCGCTTGGTGGCAATTTCGCGCACTTCCTGCTCGGTGTCCATCACATGGAAAGTGTCGCCGGCCTGCGGCGCACCGTTAAGGCCGAGCACCGTGGCTGCCCCCGACGGACCTACTTCATCGATGCGCTGGTCGCGTTCGTTGAAGAGCGCCTTGACACGGCCGTAGTTCGTGCCGGCAAGCATCACGTCCCCTATTTTCAGTGTGCCGTTGCTTACGAGCACGGTAGCCACATAGCCGCGGCCGCGGTCGAGCGACGACTCGATGATGGTGCCAGTGGCGCGGCGGTTTGGGTTGGCCTTTAGGTCGAGCATGTCGGCTTCAAGCAAAACCTTGTCGAGAAGTTCTTTCACTCCCAAACCTTTCTTTGCCGAAATGTCCTGGCTTTGGTACTTGCCGCCCCAGTCTTCCACGAGATAGTTCATATTGGCAAGGCCTTCCTTTATCTTGTCTGGGTTGGCTCCCGGCTTGTCTATTTTGTTTATTGCAAACACCATGGGCACGTTTGCCGCCATGGCATGGCTTATAGCCTCCTTTGTCTGGGGCATGATGCCGTCGTCGGCTGCGATTATGATAATGGCAACGTCGGTGACCTGGGCACCGCGTGCACGCATAGCCGTGAAAGCTTCGTGGCCCGGGGTGTCGAGGAAGGTGATGTGCCTTCCGTTTTCAAGTGTAACGTTGTAGGCTCCTATGTGCTGGGTGATGCCGCCCGCTTCGCCTGCGATGACGTTCGACTTGCGTATGTAGTCAAGCAGCGAAGTCTTGCCGTGGTCAACGTGTCCCATCACTGTAACAATCGGGGCGCGCGGCTCGAGGTCCTCTTCGTTGTCGGCTTCCTCGGTTACCGCTTCGGTAACGTCGGCGCTGACGTATTCGGTCTTGAACCCGAATTCTTCGGCCACGATGTCGATAGTTTCGGCATCGAGACGCTGGTTGATGCTCACCATTATACCAATGCTCATGCACGTTGCTATGATTTGCGTTACGGGAACATTCATCATGGCTGCCAGTTCGTTGGCAGTAACGAATTCCGTGAGCTTTAGCGTCTTGCTCTCCATAGCTTCGAGCGAAGCGGCCTGTTCTGCCATTTCGCGCGCGTTGTCGCGCTTTTCGCGGCGGTATTTTGCGCCTTTTCCTCCGCGGCCCTTGCTGGTGAGGCGTGCCAGAGTTTCGCGCACCTGCTTTGCAACGTCTTCGTCCGAAACGTCTGGTTTCAGCGGCTGCACCTTGCGCGGCTTGTTTTTCTGGCGATGGGGGTCGTTGTTGCGGTTATTGTTATTGCGGTTGTTGTTGGCATTGCCGCCGGCCGCGTTGCGGTTCGCGCTGCCTGCATTTATCTGTTGTCCCACGGCGTTGACGTCGATGCGCTCCTGACCTATTCGGCTGCGCTTGTGGCGCTGTCCGTTTTGCGAGGCATTCTTTTCGTCGCGTTCGCGCTTCTTTTCCTCTTTGGTCTTTTTCTTGGGACGTGTGTTTGAGTTTATAGCCGTAAGGTCGATGGTACCAAGCACTTTTGGCCCAGAAATCCCCTTGGTAGAGTTGAGGTGGTAGATGCCGTCTTGGTCTATTTTGCCGATTTGTGCCTCGGGCTTCTTTTTGGGAGCATTGTCAACTTTTTCTTCCGCTTCAGCCTTTTCTTCGGTAACTTTTTTCACGGCTTCCAGTGTTTCGTCAGCTTTCACTTCCGGTTTCGGCTCTTGGGGCGTTTCCGCCTTGACGTTTTCCTTTTCCGGTTTTGGAATTTCCTTGGGCTCTTCTTTAGGAGCTGCGGGTGTTTCCGGCACAGGCTTTTCCTGCACCGCTTCGGCTGCGGCTGCGGGTTTCTGCTCCACAACGGTTATGGGAGTGGGTGTCTCCTTGGGTTCAGAAACGGGCTGCGGTGTTTCCACTTTTTTCGCGGGAACAGTCTTGACTTCTTCCTGGACCGGCGTTTCGGCTGGTTTCGTAGCCGGTGCGCTGATGTCTATCTTTCCCACGGTTTTGATTCCCGGGCGCATGCTGTCGGGAATTTCAGTCTTGTAAAGCTGGGCTTTGGGCTGCTTGGGCTGGACAACCTTTTTCTCTTTGACAGTCTGATGGACGGAGATAAGTTTGTCGGCCTCCTTGCGCAGATTTTGGTCGGCGCCGAATTTCTTCTTCAGTATGTCGTACTGCTCGTCGCTGATCTTTTCTGTTGGGCTGGCATTTACCTCATAACCTTCTGCGCGGAGACAGTTCACGACAGTGTCAATCCCCACGTTCAATTCTCTGATAACTTTATTTAGGCGTATACTCATAAACTATTTATTCGTCCTCAAATTCTGCTTTCAATATGCGCAATACTTCGTCTACGGTGGATTCTTCAAGGTCGGCCTTTTCGATGAGCACTTCACGCGGTGCATTGATTACGGCCTTTGCCGTGTCGAAGCCGATTTGCTTTATAGCGTCGATTACCCACTGGTCGATTACATCCGAGAACTCATCAAGGTAAACATCTTCGTCGGCGGTGCTTTCCACTTCGCGGTATACATCGATGGTGTAGCCCGTCAGCATGCATGCCAACTTTATGTTCATACCGCTGCGTCCTATGGCAAGCGAAACTTCTTCGGGCTTGAGGAATACCTCGGCTTTGCGTTCTTCGGTGTCGAGCTTTATGTTTGAAATCTTTGCAGGTGCCAGCGTACGCTGTATGAAAAGCGATTCGTTGGGGGTGTAGTTCACCACGTCGATGTTCTCGCCGCGCAGTTCGCGCACCACGCCGTGTATGCGGCTTCCCCTTACGCCCACGCATGCTCCCACCGGGTCTATGCGCTCGTCGTAGCTCTCTACAGCAACCTTTGCTCTTTCGCCGGGAATGCGTGCCGCTTTCTTTATTGTTATGAGTCCGTCGGCTATTTCGGGCACTTCTCCCTCGAGCAGGCGAATCAGAAATTCGGGCGCTGTGCGGCTAAGATATATTTTGGGATTGTTGTTGGCATTGTCAACGTGGTCAACGATGGCTCTGATGGTTTCGCCCTTGCGGAAGAAATCGCGCGGTATCTGCTCGCCTTTCGGCAGATACATTTCGTTGCCTTCGTCGTCAACGATGAGCATTTCGTTCTTCCATACCTGGTAGACTTCCCCGCTCACGATTTCCCCTACGCGGTCCTTGTATTTGTTGTACAGCGAGTCGTGCTCAAGTTCAAGCACCTTGCTTGCCAGTGTCTGGCGCAGGGTAAGGATAGCACGGCGTCCGAATTTGGCAAAATCGATGGGTTCGCCCACTTCTTCGCCCACTTCATAGTCGTCGGCTATCTTGCGGGCATCGTCAAGCGATATTTCCTTGTTGGAGTCGGTGACTTCTCCGTTTTCCACCACCACACGGTTGCGGTAGATTTCCAGGTCACCTTTGTCGGGGTTTACTATTACGTCGAAATTCTCGTCGCTTCCGAACATCTTTGCAAGCACGCTGCGGAAGCTCTCTTCAAGAACTCCCACGAGGGTAGTGCGGTCGATTTTCTTGTTGTCGCGAAAATCGGCAAAAATGTCTATCATGCTATCGGTTTTTTCCTTTATGCGTGGCATCTTATCTATATTGTTTTTATTATTTCGTTGGAAATGTGCTGGGGCGGCTTTTTTTTTCAAGCATTACGCCCCTTTGCGGGGCGGATTGTCATTTGAAGTCGATGAAAGCCTGGCAGGTGTTTATTGCGCTGAAGGCTATGTCGCTGTCTTCGTCAACCATTTTGGCCCGTTTTGCTCCTTCGGGCTTGTATTTTACTTTCAGAGTCAGGGTAATACCTTCGGGGGTTACGGCCTTCAGTGTGCCCTTCAACTTTTCGCCGGTTGAGGTGCGTACTTCCACGATGTCGCCCACGTGGTTTTCGTATTGCCGGTAGACTTTGAACGGCTGCCCGATGCCTGCACTGCCCACCTCGAGTTCGTAATCCTCGTCATTGCGGTCAAGCCGTGCCTCGATAAACTTGCTGAGCTCTACGCAGTCGTCTATCCATACGCCTTCCTTGTGGTCGATTTCCACCACAATGCTGTCATCGTCGCTAATGCTCAAGTCGGTAAGGAAATATTCCTTCCCTTCGAGCCATTCGGCCACAATTCCCTCTACTTTTTTCTTGTCAATCATCGGTTCAGACCTCGCTGGTTTATAACAACGAGTGAGGAACTTATGCAAGCCCCTCACTCTTGAACGTGTGCAAAAATATATATTTTTTCTCTACCAGGCAAAAAGTTGCCTTTTTTTTTCGCCTAACTAGCAAATATTTATTGCCTTGCAGCTCGGGGTGCTTTCAGCGCCTTGCTTTTTTAGCTGCAAAAGGCGGCAAAACACATGCCCGTTTTTGCGGTATGGCTTTATGCCTTGGTAGCCAACTGCTCAAGCCGTTCCTCGTCGATGGTTTCTATCTTCGAGTTCTCGATGGCTTGCGCTGTGCGGCTGTTGTCGTCGGTGCGGAATATTATCACTCCGTGGCCGGCAACCAGAAACGAGTACAGGTAGGTTATGCTGAGCCCTTTGGCCGACAACACCTCGATTACGTCTGCAGCGCGGCCCACTTCATTGTCAATCTCTACGGCGAAAACTTCGGAGAGTGCCACGGCAACGCCTGCTTCCTTGAGCACTGCGCAAGCCTTTTCGGGCGACGAGCATATTATGCGGCAGATGCCGTATTCCACGGTGTCGGCTATGTTTGATGCTATGAGCGATATGCCTGCTTTCTTCAGGAGTTCGAGCACCTGCAGCAGAGTTCCCGACTTGTTCTCGATGAATACTGATAATTGTCTTACTGTCATGATGGTATAGTTTTAATAGTGCTTCCTTAGGTCTTTTACGCGCACTGCCTTGCCTTCGCTTTTGGGGAGCGAGCCGCTCGGCACGAGTTTCACTTTCGGCGTGAGCAGTATTTCGTCTTTCAGGCTGTGGGCAATGCGTTTTGCGAGTGCTTCTAGCTGCCCGTAGTCGTCGGTGAAAAGCTGGTTTATTTCCACTTCCACCGTCATGCTGTCGTTGCTTTCCAGTGTCTCGAGCGTAATGAGGTAGTTTGGCGACAGTTCCTTGAACTGCAGCAGCACTTGCTCTATCTGCATTGGGAATATGTTTACGCCCTTGAGTATTATCATGTCGTCGCTGCGGCCTTTCATGCGGTCGATGCGTCGGTGGTGGCGTCCGCACGGGCATTCGCCGGGGATTATGCGTGTGAGGTCGCGTGTGCGGTAGCGCAGCAGCGGCATGGCTTCGCGGTTAAGCGTTGTGAGCACCATTTCACCTATTTCGCCGTCGGGCACGGGCTCGAGTGTCTGCGGATCGACGATTTCCACTATATAGTTGTCTTCCCATACGTGCATTCCGTTTTGCTCCATGCATTCGAAAGCAACTCCCGGTCCGCACATCTCCGTCATTCCGAAACTGTTGTAGGCTTTTACGCCGAGGTTTTCCTCTATTCTTTGGCGTTGTTCCTCGGTGTGTGGTTCGGCGCCTATCAGCAGCGTGGTGAGCTTTGTGTCGCGGCGCGGGTCAATGCCCATTTCGGTCATTACCTCGTAGAGTCGTGTGGCATAGCTCGGTATTGCGTGCAGACCGGTGGTGCCGAAGTCGGTTATGAACTTTATCTGTCGACGTGTGTTGCCTGCTGCGGCTGGTACAGTGAGCATTCCCACGCGCTCGGCTCCGTATTGCATGCCCAGACCTCCGGTAAACATGCCGTAGCCCGAGGAGTTCTGGAATACGTCGCACGGGCGCAGGCCCACCATCCACATGCAGCGTGCCATGGCGTTTGCCCATTCGTTGATGTCTTTCTGTGTGTGCAGCACTACGATGGGTGTTCCGGTTGTTCCGCTCGAGGAGTGCAGACGCACGCACTTTTCGAGGGGCACTGCTGCCATGCCGAAGGGGTAGTTGTCGCGCAGGTCCTGCTTTGTGGTGAAGGGTAGGCGGCGTATGTCGTCTAGGCTTTTTATGTCTTCGGCTTTAATGTTCATTTCTGCGAAGCGCCTTTTGTAGAAAGGCGAGTTGAAGCAGCGTGCCACTGTGTCTTTCAGTCTTGAAAGCTGCAGTGCGTCGAGTTCGCTCCGCGAGAGGAGCTCGAAATCCGGATTGAAGTATTCCGGGTAGTTTTGTCTTTGTTCTGACATGGTGTCGGTTTTTTATGCGAGATTGCGCTTGTCGATAACAAACTTGCTCTTGCCCTGGCTGCGCTCTATGGTGTTCGGGGCTTTGAGCTTTACTTTTGCGCTTATGCTGAGCACGCTTTTGAGTTTGTGCTCGAGCTTTTTCCCCAGGGCTTCGAATGGTGCGAGGGTGTCGAAGTTTCCGTTTACGAGGTCTTGCCGCAGTTCCACCTGTACTTCCAGTGTGTCGAGGTTGTTTACGCGGTCTACCACGAGCAGGAACCGCGGTGCGAATTCCTCGGTGCTGAGTATCACGCTTTCCACCTGCGAGGGGAATACGTTGATGCCGCGGATTATGAGCATGTCGTCGCTGCGGCCCACAATGCGTGTCATTTTTACGTTGGTGCGGCCGCATGCGCATTTGTCGTGCACCAGCGAGCAGAGGTCCTTGGTGCGGTAGCGCAGCAGGGGCATTCCTTCCTTGGTGAGGGTTGTGAACACCAGTTCTCCCGTTTCGCCGTCGCCGAGGTTTTCGAGGGTTTCGGGGTTGATGATTTCGGGGTAGAAATGGTCTTCGTTAATGTGCGATCCGTTTTGTTCTTGGCATTCGTAGCTTACGCACGGCCCCATTATTTCGCTCAGTCCGTAGAGGTTGTAGCCTTTCAGCCCGAGTCGGCTTTCGATTTCGCGGCGCATGTTTTCTGTCCACGGCTCAGCGCCGAAGGCTCCGATTTTAAGGTGTATATCGTCTTTCGATATGCCCATGCGCTCCATTGTCTCGGCAAGATAAAGTGCGTAGGAAGGTGTGCAGGCGATGCCCGATATGCCGAGGTCGCGTATCAGCCTCACGTGCTTTTCGGTGTTGCCGGTAGACGTGGGCACAACGGATGCTCCGATGTTCTCCACTCCGTAGTGCGCTCCCAGGCCGCCGGTGAACAGTCCGTATCCGTATGCCACCGAGAAGGTGTCGTTGCGGCTGACGCCGTAGGAAGCGAGGCACCGTGTCATGCATTCGCTCCACACAGAAATATCCTTGCGGGTATATCCCACGATAGTGGGGTTGCCTGTGGTGCCCGACGAGGCGTGTATGCGTATTATTTCGCTTTGTGGCGCTGCCTGAAGGCCGGCGGGGTAGTTGTCGCGCAGGTCCTGCTTTGTGGTGAACGGCAGTCGGCGTATATCGTCGATGGTTTTGATGTCATCGGGGCTTATGTTCATTTCCTGCAGCTTGTGGCGGTAGAAGGGTACGTTGTGGTAGACATAGTCCACTATTTTGTGAAGGCGTTTGCCTTGCAGAGCGCTCATTTCGTCGCGGCTCATGCATTCCTTGTTGGGATTCCAGATCATTGGTTTTTGCTGATTATGCTGTCGGATGGTTTTCGTTGAATATTTTCATGCGTTCGTCGAGCAGCGCATATTGGTTGTCGTTTATGAAGGAGGTGCACACGCGCAGGCCCTGCTGCCGGCTTCCGGTGGTGTCGAGTGAGATGGCGCTTACGCCGTAGTACATCAGTTCGCGGGCCAGTTCGCTTCCTGTCATGCCGGGGTACGATATGGTGAAGTAGAATCCGTCGGCTATCGGTTCGTCGAGGTCTTTGTCGTAGACTATTTCGAAACCGTTTGCAAGGAAAATCTTCTTGAGCCGTGCGGCGCGCCTTGCGTATTCGCTGGTTTCGGCGCGGAAGTCGTATGTTCCGTCGCTTGCTGCCTTGAGCATTGCCGCCATGGCGTATTGTGCACTGTGGCTTGTGCCGCTCGAGAGGGCGTAGAGCACGCGGTGTATGAACACGGAGCCGAATTCCCCGTTGCCGTATTTCGCTGCGAGTGCGGGGTACGCTCTGTGGTAGAGTGCGTTGCTTATGCAGCTCACGGCTATCCGCTCGCCGGCATAGCTGAATGCCTTGCTGCCGCTGATGAGCAGCACGTAGTTGTCGGTGTATCTTGCCACGGTGGCCTGGTAGGGCTCCTTGAAGGGCTCGCTGAGGTTTTTGCGGAAATCCATGGCGAAGTAGGCGAGGTCTTCGAGCACTATGGCGTCGTAGCGGGTGGCGAGCGTGCCTATGGTGCGCAGTTCGTCTTCACCGAGACATACCCAACTCGGGTTGTTGGGGTTGCTGTATATGATGGCCGCCACGTTGCCTTTGGCGAGGTATTCCTCGAGTTTCGGCGCGAGCTTTTCACCGCGGTAGTCATAGACGTCGAAGGTTGCGTATTTCACTCCCATCACGGTGCACTGCTGCTTCTGTACGGGGAATCCGGGGTCGATGAAGAGTATCGTGTCTTTTTGGGGGTTGGTTTGGCTTGCGGTGAGGAACGATGCGAAAGTTCCCTGCATTGAGCCGCACACGGGCACGCATCCTTCGGGCTTGATGTCTACACCGATGAAAGCCTTTACGAAGCGTGAGGCTTCGCTCTTGAGGCTGTCGAGACCGTTGATGTTGGGGTACAACCGTGCTATGCCGCCTTGCAGCGCCTTTATCTGCGCTTCTACGCCGTAGCGTGCGGGGGGCAGTCCGGGCACACCCATTTCCATTCTCACGAATTCCTGTCCCGACTGCTTTTCGGCCTGTGCTGCCACTGCCACCACTTCCCTTATGGTGGCTTTGCCGAAATCGCGTATGCCGAGCGCGGCTATGGCTGCGTCTACGGTTTCCCTGCTTATAGGTTCCGGTTTCATTGCTTCGTGCTGTTGTATCCCAGGTTGAACGCCTTGATGTTGGCTTCCATCACTTCGCTGCCGCGCTTTGCGAACACTGCCCTTATGGCATCGCGCAGGTTGTCGGCGCTGACTATTTCGATGAACGGTGCCGCCATGCCGAGTAGTATCATGTTGGCGCTTTTTGGTGTGTTGTTTTCCTTTGCCAGGGCGTCGATGTCGAGCTTTGCCACGTGGGACAGCGCGTCCACTTCGGCCTGGAGTGCCTCTTCGTCGGGGTAGTTGGGAATGTTGACGAAAGTCTTCGAGGAGGTGACCACGTATCCGTCGCTTGCCAGCCAGTGGACGTAGCGCAGGGCCTCCATGGGTTCCATGGAGATTATGAGGTCGGCCTTGCCCTGCGGAATGAGGTCGCTGTAAATCTGTTCGGTGCTGAGGCGCAGGTTGCTCTGCACGTCGCCGCCGCGCTGGCTCATGCCGTGCACTTCGGCTTGCTTGAGCGAAATGCCTGCCTGGGTTGCGGCCTGCCCTATCACGGTTGCTATCGAGAGGATGCCCTGTCCTCCCACGCCTGAAAGTATGATGTCCTTTTTCATTTCTTCTGTGCTTTTTGTTTGCGTAGCCTGCGGTTGAGTGTCTGTATGCACTCCCGGCGCGGTATTATCACCGACACGCCGTTGTAGTTAATCTCTTCGCGCAGTATTCTTGTGATTTCGTCCATGTTCTTGGGCAGTGGCACCACCACGTGCAGGTGTTCGGGTTCAACGCCGAGCCCTCGGCAGATGGCTTCGAACTTGTCTGTGCCTGCGCTGTCCTGTCCGCCGGTCATGGCTGTGGTGAGGTTGTCGGAGATGATTACCGTGATGTTGGCCTTGTCGTTGATGGCGTCGAGCAGTGCGGTCATGCCCGAGTGAGTGAACGTGGAGTCGCCAATCACGGCTATTGCGGGGAAGAGCCCGGCATCGGCAGCGCCCTTGGCCATGGTGATGGAAGCCCCCATGTCGACGCAACTGGCCAGGGCATTGAACGGAGGCAGTGCGCCGAGCGTGTAGCACCCTATGTCGCCGAAGATGCGTGCGCCGGGGTATTCGGCCGCCACCTTGTTCAGGGCGGCATATACGTCGCGGTGGCCGCATCCCTGGCAGAGTGCGGGCGGGCGCCCTACTACGTTCTTGGCAGCGGGCAGCGGTGTGGCGGCACTTTCGCCCAGCGCCCGTGCCACGGTGTCGGGGTTCAGCTCGCCGGTGCGTGGCAGGTCGCCCGTGAGGCGCCCCTTTATGGTGTATCCCTTGCCGAGCAGGGCCCTTACGCCTTGTTCCACTACGGGCTGCCCGTCTTCGCAGACGAGCAGGGCCGAACTCCTGGCGGCGAGCTCTTCTATCTGCTTCCGTGGCAGTGGATATTGCGAAACCTTTACTATGCCCGTTATGCTTTGCGGGGCACATTCCTTGACGTAGTTATAGGCTATGCCGCAGGCGATGACGCCCAGCCCCTTGCCTTCGGCCGTTGTTTCATAGGCATTGAACTGCGATTTCTCGCTGAGGCTTTCCATTTCTTCCTGCTTGCTGAGCAGCAGCTGGTATTGCTTGCGCGCTATTCCGGGCAGCAGCACCCAGTGCTTCCCCTCGTCGGTATGCAGCGGGTTGGGTTCGACGCATTCGCCGGTCGTTATGGCGGCGCGCGAATGGGCCAGACGCGTAACTATGCGCATCAGTACGGGCAGTTTCAGCGATTCGGAGAGGCTGAAGGCCACGTGCATCATGTCGTAGGCTTCCTGTTGCGTGGAAGGTTCGAATACGGGAATCATGGCGAATTTACCATAGAAGCGGCTGTCCTGTTCGTTTTGCGAGGAGTGCATGCTGGGGTCGTCGGCTGCCAGCACCACGATGCCGCCGCTCACGCCGGTCACGGCGCTATTGACGAAGGCATCGGCGCAGACGTTCATGCCCACGTGCTTCATGCACACCAGAGCGCGCTTGCCGGCGTACGACATGCCGAGGGCAGCCTCCATGGCAGTTTTCTCGTTGGTGCACCAGCGGCTGTGTATGCCTCGCGCGCGGGCGATGGCATCGCTCTGTATGAATTCGGTTATTTCGGTGGAGGGAGTGCCGGGGTAGGCATACACTCCGCTAAGCCCGGCGTGGATGGCCCCTAGAGCGATGGCTTCGTCGCCGAGCAAAAGTCTTGCATTACTCATTATATTATAGTGTTTACATTCAAGAATAGTTATTCTGATATTTCGTTATGCCAGTTACAAAGGTAGCGAATTTAGTTTACACTGCCCAAAAAACTTTATTTTTATCGTGTTTCGGTCGGCGTGCAGGGTGTAGAATTCGGAAAGGAAGATATTGATGGACAGAAACTCCGAAGTCGCCGAAATGGACATGCGGGAGGGAAACGGCCATAGCCATAAAAGCGTAAGCCAAGAACGTGACTGTGGATAGCACGATACAAACATTTTCTTCATTTTCGCATCCTTCGCCCCCCGCTCGGTTTGGTATTTGAAAAGGATTTTTTACCTTTGCTTCCGTAACTCCAGACCTTCCGCAATGGAATATCTATATTTTGGTATTTTAGTTTTCATTTTTTCATTGGCGTGCTACGACCTCACGGCAGGCGTATCCACCGACGCGGGTAATTTTCTGAGTGCAGCCATGGGCTCGAAGGCAGCCAGGCTCCCATTGCTGTTTACTGTGGCTTCGGTGGGCATCTTCACCGGTGCCGTGACATCGAACGGCATGATGGACATTGCGCGCCACGGCATACTCAATCCCGACTACTACTATTTCAACGAAGTGATATGCATCTTCCTCGCCGTGGGGGTGAGCGACGTGATATTGCTCGACATCTTCAACACGCTCGGTATGCCCACATCGTCCACGGTGTCGATGGTGTTTGAACTGCTGGGCGGAAGCACGGCGCTGGCTATCGTGAAGATTCTGGGCGACCATTCGCTCAGCTATGCCAACCTCATCAACACCGACAAGGCGCTTTCCATAATACTCGGCATATTCCTTTCGGTGGCCATAGCCTTCGTGTTCGGCCTGGTGGTGATGTGGATTACGCGAGTGGTGTTTACATTCAAATACCGGCAGAAGAGCCGTTGGGCGGTGGGCATCTTTGGAGGCATTTCCATAACGGCAATCATGTACTTCCTGCTTGTGGCAGGCTTCGGCAAGGCTTCGTTCATGACTGCCGAAGTGCGCGAAGCCATTGAGAGCAACAGGATGCTGATACTCTGGGGCAGCCTGGTGCTGTTTACAATCATTTCGCAGGTGCTCGACTTCCTGCGCATCAACATCTTCCGCATCATAGTGCTGTTCGGTACCTTCGCCCTGGCCATGGCCTTTGCCGGCAACGACCTCGTGAATTTCATCGGCGTGCCGCTGGCTGCGCTTTCGTCCTACCAGTATTATGTGGAAGCCGGCGCCGGTGACCCGGCACAGTTCTGCGTGAGCCGTCTGCACGAATCGGCCCACACGCCGCTGTTCTTCCTCTTTGCTGCCGGGGCCATAATGGTGTTTGCACTGATAACGTCGAAAAAGGCCCGCAAGGTAATCAACACGTCGGTAAGCCTTTCGCGCCAGGATGCCGGCGAGGAGATTTTCAGCTCCTCGCGAATTGCACGCTCTATGGTGCGCAGCGCCATGAACTTCTCTACAACCGTTGACAAATGGATTCCCGAACGGGCGAAGCGCTGGATAGACCGCCGTTTCTACAACGAAGACGTGACGCTCCCCGACGGGGCGGCGTTCGACATGGTGCGCGCCGCTGTGAACCTCGTGCTTGCCGGGCTGCTCATTATCATAGGAACTTCGCTGCAGCTTCCACTTTCTACCACCTACGTGGCATTTATGGTGGCAATGGGCAGCTCGCTTGCCGACCGTGCCTGGGGGCGCGACACTGCCGTTTACCGTATCACGGGCGTGATTTCGGTGATAGGCGGATGGTTCATCACGGCTGGAGCGGCATTCATCCTGTGCTTCTGTATGTCGCTGTTCATGTACTACGTGGGCCCCGTGGCAATGGTGGCCGCCGTGAGCCTTGTGGTGTTCATCATCATACGCAACAACCGCATGTTCAAGAAGCGCGAAGCCAACGAGAACAAGGATCAGGTGTTTCGCAAACTCATAAAGGCTACCGACAAGGAGGAAATACGCCAGCTGCTGGGCGAACACATAAGGACAAACCAGGTGGAGATTCTCGACTTCGCGCGCAACAACTACCTGCAGATTATGGGGGGACTGAAAAACAACGACTACAAGACCCTGCACCGCGCGGCTAATGCCCTCGACCTCGAAAAGAGCCTCTGGAAGAAAATGCGGCGCAAGGAACTGCTGGGCATGCGAAAGCTCGACTTCCTTACCGCCGTGGAGAAGAACACGTGGTTCCACCTCGGCAGCAACAGCATCTCGCAGATAATCTACTGCCTGAAACGCGTGTCGGACCCCTGCCTGGAACATATCGACAACAATTTCTCTCCGCTGCCCAAGAACCTTATCGACGAGCTCGAGCCTGTGGAGAAAATCACTCTCGACACCATCGACGAAGCACGCCGCATGATAAGCAACGGCAATTTTGAAAAAGCCGACATCTTCATGGTCAAGGCCAACGAAACGCGGCGCACGCTTTCGGCACTGCGCGACCGCCAGATGCTCCGTATGCAGGCCGAAGAGGGAAACCTGCGCATTGAGATTCTCTATCTCAACACCCTGCAGGAAACGCAGGAACTGATTTCCACCGTGAGGCACCTGCTGCGCGCCAGCCGCCATTTCTTTGCAGTGTAGAACTTTTTATTTCCGTTTCCTTAAGAAAAAGAACTTGGCGCAATGGACTTGCAGCATTCCAGACTTCTTTCGGCTATGACGGCTTACGACCGCGGCGATGCCCCACGCATACAGCATTTCGTAAAGGTACACAATTTTGCCGCCACCATTGCGCAACTTGAGGGCGTGGACGAGGCCACGGCGTTTGTGATAGAAACCGCAGCCATACTCCACGACATCGGCATACACGAGAGCGAACGCATCTACGGCAATTGCGGCGGTAAGCACCAGGAGGAGCTCGGTCCCGCCGAGGCACGTACGCTCATGGCTCGGGTGGGAGGGTACACGCAGCAGCAAACCGACAGGGTGTGCTTCCTCATAGCCCACCACCATACCTATACCGGCGTCGACGCCATAGACTGGCAGATTCTGCTCGAAGCCGATTTCCTTGTGAATGCCTTTGAAGACAATTTGTCGCCCGGCGCAATCCTGGAATTCGAAAGCAAGGTGTTCCGCACGGCTTCCGGGCGACGCCTGCTGCACGACATGTTCGCGCTTACCGAGGAAAAATGAAACGCCCGCTTGCTCTGCTGCTGTTCTTTCTTGTGGCCTTCGCTTGCGGCAAGGCACAGGAATATGACGGGTGGCGCAGCAAAACGCCGTCGCTTCCCGATACGGCTTATGCTTCGTATCAGTTGGGCGGGCAGGATGCCGTGCTTTTGCCGCGTTTGTGGCTTCCCGAACCGTTTTATCTAAGCCCCTGGCAGCTGCATGAAGGATTCAATGCGCAGCTGGGCATGAGCGTTACTGCCGGCTTCGGCAAGAATTCTCCGCGTGGAGTGGGCATAGGCAGCAATGCTGCGTTCGTGTATGCCGTTCCGCTTGGCGGGAGGTTTTCTGCCATTGGCGGCGTAGCAATGAACACGATGTCGTGGGGCTCGATGAAGATGCGCGACGCTTCGGTGTTCGGGGCAGCGGCATATCAAGTGAACGAGCGGGTGAACGTGTATGCTTTCGGGCAGAAAAGCCTTATACCTTCTGGGCAGCGTTTCCGCGCATATCCCGGCTTCGGAGAAGACAGCTGGGGCGGCGCCGTGGATTTCAAGCTTGGCGAGCATGCGTTCCTGCAGTTCGGCGTTTCGCAGAGCCGCCGCCGCATGCCGTAAGCGAAACGGTGGCAATTTGCCTTTTTGCGCTGCCGGTGCTTGCCGTTTTCCGAAAAAGAACTAAATTCGCGGAAACTGCTTTTAATCTGAAAATTTAAAATATCATGCACCAACTTACAAACGGAAAAATCAGCATACGCACGCGGAGCCTCAGCGCCGAACTGTGCGGAATACGCAACGAAGCCAACGGCGAAGAACTTATGTGGAATGCCGACCCGAAATTCTGGGACCGCCATTGCCCCATGCTTTTCCCCACGGTGGGCGCCGTGTGGCAGGGAAACTACCGCCTCGGCGGCAAGCAATACCAAATGCCCAAGCACGGCTTCCTGCAGAATGCCGAGTTCGGCGTGAAGGAAACCACCGGCTGCTCCATAACCTATGCCACGCACGACAACGAAGCTACCCGCGCCATATTCCCCTTTGCCTTTGAGCTACAGCAGCGGTTCACGCTCGACGGCAGCACGGTAAAGGTGGAATGGACTGTCGTAAACCGCGGAACAGAGCCCATGCCGTTCCACATCGGCGGCCATCCGTCGTTCTTCTTCCGCGGCTTCAAGCCGGGAGACGACATCAAGGCGTATCTCGACTTCGACTGCCCATCGCCCGAGTGCGCCACTGTGGGCGAAGGCGGATGCCTGGCACCTGAGCGCTACACCCTGCAGGCTCCCGACGGCACGCTGGCCCTGCGCGACGAGCACTTCAAGGTCGACTCCATAATCATCGACAACAACCAGGTGCATTCCGTCACGTTGCGCGACTGCAGCGGCAAGCCCGTGGTGAAAGTCAGCAGCGCAGCGCCGGTATTCCTCGTGTGGTCGCCCTACGGAGTGGATGCGCCATTCGTGTGCCTTGAACCGTGGTACGGACTCTGCGACCGTGTGGACTACGACGGCGAATTCGCACAAAGGCCCTACACCAATATTGTGCCTGCCGGCGGCGAATGGCACGGAGGCTACGACATCGAAATACTATAAACGGAAAAATATATATAATGAAAAAGTTATCTCTGGCATCCGTTGCTGCGGCAGCTTTCGCGGCTTTCGCACAGATGCCTTTCACTGCTTTTGCGCAGCGCGACCTTGGAGCCGAAAACACGTTGCGCATCGTGTCGTACAACATCTTCAACGGCAAGCAGGCCGACGGCACCACGTTCAACTACGACCGCCAGGCACAGATTATAGGTAGCATGAATGCCGACCTTGTGGCCGTGGATGAAGTTGACAGCATCACGCAACGCTCGAAGGGGCATTTCGCCCTGCGGGAGTATGCCGAAAAGCTGGGCATGCACTATGTCTACTCGCCGGCAATAGATTACGACGGAGGCAAATACGGTATGGGCATGCTTGCCCGTAAGCATCCGCTGCGCGTTACCCGCATTGCGCTCCCGGGGCGCGAGGAAAAGCGCACGCTCATCATTGCCGAATATCCCGACTATGTGTTTGCCGCCACGCATTTCTCGCTCACCGAGGCCGATCAGCTGAAGTCGCTTGACATTGTGCGCAGCGAGGCTGCCAAGACCGAGAAGCCCTTTTTCTTTGCCGGCGACCTGAACTTCACTCCCGAGTCGGAACCGGGGCGGAAGCTCGCGAAGTATTTCACGCTCCTCACCAACCCCAAGGATGCCACTTTCCCGGCAGGCAACCCCACGCAGACCATCGACTATGTGGCGGTGTTCAAGAACGATGCCGCCAAGCGTGTGGTGCTTCTCCGCAACGGCGTGCCCGGTGAAGCGCAGGCTTCCGATCACCGCCCGGTGTTTGCCGACGTGCGCCTTGCACTGCCTGCCGACAAGCTGCTGTGCTCCGAGCCTTACCTCCAGAACTTCTCGCCATCGGGCATCAGCGTGATGTTCCAGACAAATGCCGTGGTGCACACGTGGGTGGAATACGGCACCGACACGGCGAATACCGTAAGCGCACGCACACTCCTGGCGGGGCAGGAACCTTGCTTCGACATCGAGAATAAAGTGGACCTCACGGACCTCAAGCCCGGGGTGCGCTACTATTACCGCGTCTGCGCCCAGGAAGTGCTGCTCAACGAAGCCTACCGCAAAATTCTGGGCGACAGTGTGCGCACGCAGTGGTATTCGTTCCGCCTTCCCGACGCTAAAACCGAGGATTTCACCATGGCCGTGTTCAATGACCTTCACGACAACGACTTCCTGATGTATAACCTCGCTTCGATACTGCGCCACAACGATGCCGACCCCGACTTCGTGGTGTTCAATGGCGACTGCGTGCCTGAGCCCAACGACAGGGCGCATGCCATAAGCCGCATCAACACCCTTATGCGCGCTGCCAACGCTGCCAATGTACCTACGTTCATAATACGCGGCAACCACGAAATACGCAATGCCTATTCTGCCGGCATGCTCTCGCTCACGCAGAATTTCGGCGGCAAGACCTACGGAGCCTTTTCGTGGGGCGACACGCGCTTCGTGGTGCTCGACTGCGGCGAAGACAAGCCCGACGACTTCTGGGTGTATTACGGCCTGAACGGATTTGAGCAGCTGCGCCTCGACCAGAAGGCGTTCCTGGAAAAGGAACTCGCAAGCAAGGAATTCAAGAAGGCGCGCCGCCATGTGCTCATCAACCATATCCCCATCTGGGGCGAAGGCGTGTTCACCGACGACTACCACCCGTGGACGGCGCTGTGGAGCCCGCTGCTGCAGAAGGGCAAGTTTGATGTCGACATCACTGCCCATGCCCACAGCTTCTATGTGATGGAACCGGGCGACAAGGGCAACCCCATGCCCTGTATCGGCGGCGGTGGACCGGCAATGGAAGGCGGGGAAATTGGAACTGTTATGGCCCTGCAGAAGAAAGGCGACAAGCTGCGGCTGCGCGTGTGGGACGTGAGCGGAAAGCTGCGGCTCGACCGTCAGTTATGACAACCGGCAGCCCGGAAAGACATATAAATACACCGAAGCGGCGTGGAATCCCAAGAGAGAGTTTCCGCGCCGCTTGTGTTTTGTGTCGTGGCTGGCCCCGTGGGGGGCGCTTGCGGTATTACAGTTTCACGCTTTTCTTCTTGGCCTTCGACTCGTTGCCTATGCGGTTAAGCGCAGTCACAACGTAGGTGTACCGCCCGGAGCCGTCGGCATAGGGAAGCAGCAGGAAGTTGTTGGGCGTGATGTCGACAATGTGCGAAGCGTCGTCGGTGTTGACGGGCTCTCCGGCTGCAAAGCGGTAGACCACGTAGCGCTGCACTTCGTCGATGGGCTTCTTGGCGCGCGGTGCCGACCAGAACAGCATGTATCCGTCTTCGGTCCACACGGGCTTGAGCTTTTTCACCTTTCCCGGCTTCTGGGTGCTGATGAAGGGCATGACGGGGGGCAGCGCGGGGCTGGAGTAGTAGCTTTGCCTGAGCGCTTCGGCGTAGTTTCCGCGGTTTTCGGCGAAAGCTGCGGCATACCACTGGCATGTACCTGCCGTGCCGAGCGAGCGGGCGAGGTTCATCTTCGCGTAAATCTGGTGGCTCTGCGGGTTCTGCGGGTCGGGGTACTTTATGGTGTTTTCCACGCTTTCGCCTATGATGAGGGGGCGGTTGCGCGTGTTTTCGCTCCACCAATTGATAAGCGTGGCATAGTCGGCCACGGGGTGCCCTATCTGCCAGTAGAGCTGCGGCATGGTGTAGTCCACCCATCCGTTGTTCACCCAGCACAGCACGTCGGCGTAGAGGTCCTCGTAGTTTTCCAGTCCGTTGGTAGCCGATCCGGGCACGTTGCCTCCGCGGCGCGCGTTATGGTAGATGCCGAAGGGCGAGATGCCGAACTTCACCCAGGGCTTCACGGCGCGTATGGTGTCGTGCATCATGCGCACCAGTTCGTTGACGTTGTACCGCCGCCAGTCGGCGCGGTCGGCAATGCCGTTGTTGTATTGCGCGTACGACTTGTCGTCGGGTATGTCGCGCCCGGCTGCGGGGTAGGGGTAGAAATAGTCGTCCATGTGAATTCCGTCCACGTCGTACCGGCGCAGTATGTCGGCGGTAACGCGGCAGATGTATTCGCGGTTGTAGGGTTCGCCGGGGTCGAAGAGCGTGAGGTCGCCGTATTTGAAGAAATGCTCGGGATACATGTTGATGGGGTGGTTGAGTGCCAGTTCGTGCTTTGCTGCCGTCTTTGCGCGGTAGGGGTTTATCCAAGCGTGCAGTTCGAGTCCCCGCTTGTGGCATTCGTCAATCATCCACTGCAGCGGGTCCCAGAACGGGTCGGGCGCTTTGCCCTGCTGCCCCGTGAGGTAGTAGCTCCAGGGCTCGTAGCTGCTCTGGTATAACGCGTCGCCTTCGCAGCGCACCTGAAACATCACGGCGTTCAGTCCGTAGCTTTTGAAGGCATCGAGATACGAAGTGAGTGTGCGCTGCATGTCGTCGCGGTGCATGCCCATGTATTGCCCGTTGACAGTCTGCACCCATGCGCCGCGGAATTCGCGTTTGGGCTGGAGAGGGGCCTGCGCCGCGGCGGTGGCGGGGAGCAGTAGGGCGGCTGCCGCAATGACGGCGAGGAAGGTCTTGAATATTATCTTCATGATGGAGTATGGTGTAATAGTTTTTTTCGAAAGGGTTGTTGCGGTTTTGCCCCCCGGAGGGAGCGCTAAAAACGGTGTAAAGATAGCCATAAAAAGCGAACCGCGTAAACTTTTTGCTTTCAGTAAATTCATAGTATCAGTATGTCTGGTTAATACTGCAAAGATAATAAATCTTTTCGACTTATCAAAATAAAAATGGCATTAAAAAACCATAAATCTTTAAGTACTTGGAGTGTTAAGAAGAATGAACGAAAAGGGAAAGGTAAAAGTAAAAGGTAAATGTAACATTACAATCGGGAATTGCATGCATATGAGCGTTCCTCCTCTAGCTAATAACCATATATATAATGTAT
>CAVFSQ010000005.1:0-6070 GCA_963625145.1 Bacteroidaceae bacterium
GAAATGCAGCCTTCGGCCGATATCCGAGAAAGGGCTCTGCAACTCTACGACCCCATGCGCGACAGCGAAGCGCTGAAACTGCAACCCGATAAATTTGAATGGCTGCGCGGAAGCTATCCGCTACGACGCGAGAACTGGAACTGAAAAAAGAAAACAATAATTATTATGAAGAAGACATCAATATTCCTTACCGCTATGCTTGGGCTTGCCGGCCTGACTTCGTGCAGCGGCGATTCGTCGCAAATAAAGGAAGCCCAGGTCAATGCCGCCGTGCTTGCCAACCTTGGCGACCTGATGCAGGACGACTATAAGAATGTAATAAGTCGTATAGAGGGCAGCGGGCATTTCACACGCGATGACATTTTCGGCAATAGCCACGATTTTACCTCGGTTGAACGCGCCCTAAATTATGTAGCATCAGTCAACAACGCTACGCTTTTTGTCATGGACAGCCTGCAACTGAGCATAGAAGAGGCGGTAGTGGCCAATCCTGAAAACAAGATGCTCGACAAACTCAACAAGCTTGCGAAGAAATATATCGAGGTGTGCAGGCATCCGGCCGATTCGCCGAAGCATCTTGTGGAGAAATGCAAAAGCATAAGCGACTCGATGGGCAAAACCGTGCAGGGCATAGCTCCTGCCGACGATGAGGCCATACAATGCCAGACTGCGCTCGCTGGAAATGCCATAATGCAAAAGGAAATGCAGGCTGCACAGAAGGCTTCCGACGAAAACAGCAAGATGGCTGAGCAGAACCGCGCCGACGGCGAGGAATTTTTAAAGAAAAATGCCAAGAAAGCCGGCGTAAAGACGCTTGCCAGCGGCTTGCAGTACAAAGTGATTAAAAACGGCTCCGGAATATCGCCCAGCAGTTCGTCATCGGTAACGGTGGAATACGAAGGGCGCTTTATCGACGGCACTGTTTTCGACAGCACAGCGCGCAACAACAAAGGCAAACCAGTCACTCTCGGTGTGCAGTCGGTGATGCGCGGGTGGAGCGAGGCATTGCAGCTCATGCGCAAAGGTTCGGAATGGGAAATCTATGTGCCCTACGAACAGGGCTACGGCGAACAGGGCGAGGGCAATGTGCCTCCGTTTGCGGCGCTTGTGTTCCGCCTGAAACTGGTTGACGTGAAGTAAAGGGAAAGGAATGACAACAACAATATTTGGCGCGGCAAACCGCGTAAGGCTTGCGTTTGCTTCGGCAATGCTGGCCGTGATACTGTTGCCTCTCGCTGCAGTGGCGCAGATGGCCGACCCTGTGAAATTTTCAGTGTCGACAAAGCGCGTGTCGGCACAGGAAATTGAGATAACCTTTACCGGCTCTATTGAAAGCGGCTGGCACGTGTATTCTTCAAATGTCCCGGCCGACGGTCCTACTCCAGCATCGTTTGTGATGGAAAAAGGCAAAAATGTGGAGTTGACAGGCAAATTGCGCGACGGCGGAGGAGCCGTGAAAAAGTTCGACAGAATGTTTGGCGCCCAAGTGGAGTATTTCGAGAATTCTTGCCGTTTTGTGCAGCGCTTGAAAATCACGGGACGCGACTATTCTGCCAAGGGATACCTTGAATATGGTGTGTGCAGTGCCTCCAGTTGTATGCCTCCGTCACAGGTGGAATTCTCGGTAAACGGTTCCGACGGGCCCGAAACGGCTTCTGCCGGTGTCGAAGTTGTCGAAGCGGAAACTGTAAAGCCCGACAGTGCGAAAGCCGATGCCGATACCGTTGCAAGTGCGGCGGTGTCGCTTTCCGACAGTGCGGCATTATGGACGCCGCAGGTCGATGCCTTGAATGCGCAGAACGGAGTGTCGGCGCAGTCGCAACGCTCGCTCCTTGTTATATTCCTTTTGGGATTGTTGGGAGGCTTTGTGGCGTTGCTCACGCCGTGCGTATGGCCCATAATCCCTATGACCGTAAGCTTCTTCCTTCACCGCCGCAGCGAGCGGCGCAAGGCCGTGCGCGATGCCGTTCTCTATGGTGCGGCCATCGTTGTGATTTACGTTGGACTGGGACTTGTTGTGACCTCGGTATGGGGCGCCAACAAACTCAACGACCTTTCTACCAATGCCGTATTCAATATACTGTTTTTCGTGCTGCTGGTGGCGTTTGCCGCCAGCTTTATGGGTGGATTCGATATTACCCTGCCTTCGTCGTGGGGTAACAAAGTGAATTCCCGAAGCCGCACTACTTCGGGACTGGCAAGCATATTCCTCATGGCGCTTACGCTGGTAATCGTGTCGTTTTCGTGCACAGGCCCGATAATAGGCTTCCTGCTTGTCGAAGTGTCGTCGATGGGCCGTATTCTTGCTCCGGCCGTTGGCATGCTGGGCTTTGCTATAGCGTTAGCACTGCCTTTTGCCTTTTTCGCGCTTTTCCCTGTCGTGATGAAGCGCATGCCGAAGAGCGGAGGTTGGATGAACACCGTGAAGGTTACGCTGGGTTTCATCGAATTGGCCTTTGCTCTGAAATTCCTTTCAGTGGCCGACTTGGCCTACGGCTGGCACCTGCTCGACCGCGAGACGTTCCTCGCCCTGTGGATAGCCATCTTCGCCGCTGCCGCTCTCTATTTGTTCGGCTTGATACCCGTGCATGGCGACAAGGCAAAGGATATTTCCGTGCCGCGGCTCTTCCTCGGACTTGCATCGCTGGCTTTCGCCGTTTATATGGTGCCCGGGCTTTGGGGCGCTCCGCTTAAGGCGGTCAGCGCGTTTGCGCCGCCGATGTATACCCAGGATTTCCGGTTAGGCAATGGTGAAGTGAAAGCCGCTTTCAACGACTACGGCGAAGCTATGGCCGAAGCGGCGCGCAGCGGCAAGCCTGTGCTTGTAGATTTTACGGGATACGGCTGCGTCAACTGCCGCAAGATGGAAAGCGCCGTATGGACCGACCCAGAGGTGAGTCGTATGCTTAACAACGACTTTGTACTCGTATCGCTATATGTTGACGACAAAACTCCGTTGCCGCAGAAATGCAGCGTGACGATAAACGGCAAGGAACGTACGCTGCGCACCGTGGGCGACAAGTGGAGTTGCTTGCAGCAGGTGAAATTCGGCGCAAACGCCCAGCCGTTCTACGTGGTGCTCGACACCAAGGGTACGCCGCTTTCCGGGTCGTATTCCTTCAATGAAAATCCTGCCGATTTTGTGGAATATCTTAACAAGGTCAAAGCAAAGTGAACTTAATACAGTTGAACAGACTGCTTGTTATGAAACTGCAGCCTTTGGTAATACTCTTGGCTGCCGCTTTTTCCGTTATCGCCATTGAGGTTTCGGCCCAACAGGTGAGAAAGACCAACTTGCCCGCCGTGTATATCAACACATTCTCGGGCCAGCCGATTACAAGCAAGACGGATTATGTCTACGCTACAGTGTGGATGGTCGACGCCAACGACTCTGTAACCCGCTATGACTCCGTGCAGATTCGCGGTCGGGGCAACAGCACCTGGAATATGGCTAAGAAACCATTTCGCATAAAGCTCAACGCGAAAGCAAAACTGCTGGGAAAAGGGCATGCCAAAGCCAAGTCGTGGACTCTGCTTGCCAATGCCGGTGACAAAACCCTTATGCGCAATGCCGTTACTTCGGAACTGGGAGCGTTTATGGGACTTCCTTTCAATCCGTCGGCATACTTCTGCGATTTGATACTCAACAATGTCTATATGGGTAACTATCAGATTAGCGACCAGATGGAAGTGAGAAAGAAGCGCGTGGAAATCATAGAGCAGGACCTACCCCTTACCGATGAAAGCGACATTACGGGCGGGTACTTACTTGAGGTCGACGGGTCGTACGACGGCGTAATCTTTAAGACCAACAGTCAGGGAGTGCCCATACGCATTCATTATCCCGACGAAAACGATATCGTGCAGCGGCAGACCGACTACATAAGTTCGTATATCAACCAGTTTGAAACCGCTCTATTTTCGTCGGACTATACCGATGCCGAAAAAGGGTACCGGCCGTTTGTTGACAGCGTTACGCTGGCCAACTGGTATGTGGCTACCGAAGTAAGTGCAAATATCGATGGGTTCTACAGCACCTATTTCTATAAGAAGCAGCAAGACCCACGCCTGTATTGGGGACCGTTGTGGGATTACGACGTGGCCTATGGTAACGACACCCGCAAGGGCGATACTTCGCAGCAACTGATGGCCGATGTCGGTTACGGCGAAACGCGGCTCTGGATAAACCGCATGTGGAACGACCCGTGGTTTGCGCGTCTTATATACAACCGCTATAAGCAGGCTGTCGACAGTGGACTTACTGACTTTATGCTTGCTAAGGTCGACAGTCTCGATTCCCTGCTTCAGCAGTCGCAGCAACTCAACTATCAGAAATGGGGCATCAGTACGCGCATGTACAACGAGCGTGTGCTATATTCCTCGTATTCGCAGTATGTCGACGACCTCAAGTCGTTCATCACCACCCACAACGCCTACCTGCTTACCACCTTCACCTCCAAGAAGCCTGCCGAACCTACGCCCGCCTTCTCGCCCGATAGTTGCTACTACCGCATAGTGAATGCCGGCAATGCCAAGGCCTTTGATATCTATAATGCCACGGCAATCGATTATTCTTCCGACAATTTGCCCGAGGTCGGCTCTTTGGTTTGCTCGTGGACAAACAGCGATGATCGCTTATCGGAAGATTGGCAGATTACGCCGGTGGGCAAATACTTCTTTATACAGAACCGCCTTGGCGGTGTGGCCCTTTACGATGCCACGGCCGACCCGTCGACCGCTACCACCAATATAGGCGAGCAACTGTCGGTTGTCGACGCCGATTCTACCGACGAACGCCAGCTATGGTCAATTGTTCCGCAAGGCACTGCCGGATACTACAATTTAACCAACTTACACACGCAGCATACTGCCAATCTTTCGCAAGGTTCTTCCTACAACGGCGCACGCGTGCTGAGCTATACCAACGACAGTCGGAATTCCACCAGCAACAACCGCCTTTGGTATTTAGTTCCCTCGTCGGCGCTTCCGGTTGAGCCCGATGGCATAAAAGAAATAAACCGTGAGCCTCTGGAGTACGCCTTGGCTTACAATCCCCAAAGCCAGACTCTGCATTTCGGAGCCGAATGTTCCGAACAACTTACTTTTACTGCGCGGGTATATTCGCTTTCCGGAGAACTTTTGTGCACGTTTCCGGCAAATGAAATATGCAGTGTGGCCAGTCTGCCGAGCGCAACGTATGTCGTGAGTTGGACTGTGGGCGGCAAACAGCGCAGCGCGAAGTTCGCGAAGTGATTCCGTTGTCATGAACCTCGTTAAGATGAGTTAGCACATGAAGACGGCAATCGTGAAATAACTCATAGCAGACTATTGCGGAAAACATTCGCAGGGCTTTCCCCAATGCTGGGGAAAGCCCTGCGTGGTTTTATGCGTGTTGTGCCTTGCTGCCCCAAAAAGATGAAGAGGCAATAGATCTTCTTTTCGTGCTGTGCGCATAGAGTTTTCGCGCTGTGCGCATACAATTTTTCCGCTATGCGCATAGAAGAATCCAAGTATGCATTATCGGCCCCGCGCCTTCACGAAGTAAGGGCTGCGCCGTATTGTGCGGTGCAGCCCTTATAATAGGATATTTTCGCAAAGGCGGCTTAAGCCTTCTGTATGCGGTTGTAGCCGTACTGTGCGATGTCGCCGAGCTCTTCCTCGATGCGGATGAGCTGGTTGTACTTGGCCATACGGTCGGTGCGGCTCAGTGAACCGGTCTTTATCTGCCCGCTGTTGGTAGCAACTGCGATGTCGGCTATAGTTGTGTCTTCGGTTTCGCCGCTACGGTGCGAAGTAACGGTGGTGTAGCCGTGGCGGTGAGCCATTTCGATAGCTTCGAGAGTCTCGGTGAGCGAGCCAATCTGGTTAACCTTGATAAGGATAGAGTTGGCAGCGCCCATCTTGATGCCCTTCTGCAGGAACTTCACATTGGTAACGAAGAGGTCATCGCCCACGAGCTGGCAGCGGTCGCCGATTGTAGCGGTGAGCTTAACCCAGTTGTCCCAGTCGTTCTCGTCGAGACCGTCCTCGATAGAGTCGATAGGATATTTGGTGATGAGTTCCTCGAGAT
>CAVFSQ010000005.1:6080-11283 GCA_963625145.1 Bacteroidaceae bacterium
CGAGATATTTGATCTGCTCGTCGGCAGTGAGCTTCTTTCCGTTGGGGTCTTTGGGCATGCCGCTCTTGAGCTGGCGGTAGTCGTAGAACCATTCGCCGTTCTCGCATGTAGCGAATTCCGAAGCGGCGCAGTCCATTGCAATCTTCACGTCTTTGCCCGGTTCGTAGCCTGCGTCCTTGATGGCCTGGCAGATGCTTTCGAGAGCATCTTCGATACCGTTGAGTGCGGGAGCGAAACCGCCTTCGTCACCTACGGCAGTTGAGAGGCCGCGCTTCTTGAGCAACTTTGCGAGAGCGTGGAACACTTCAGCACCCATACGGATAGCTTCGCGTTCTGTGGGAGCGCCTACCGGACGGATCATGAATTCCTGGAAAGCGATGGGAGCATCGGAGTGAGCGCCGCCATTGATGATGTTCATCATAGGCACGGGGAGAACGTAAGTGTTTGCTCCGCCAATGTAGCGGTAGAGAGGCACGTTGAGGGCCTTGGCTGCAGTCTGGGCAGCAGCGAGCGAAACACCTAGGATGGCGTTTGCGCCGAGCTTGCTCTTAGTGGGGGTGCCGTCGAGGGCAAGCATCTTGTAGTCGAGAGCGCGCTGGTTGAGCACGTTGTCGCCTTTCAATGCGGGAGCGATTATGTTGTTTACATTTTCAACGGCCTTGGTTACGCCTTTGCCGCCGTAGCGCTTCTTGTCGCCGTCGCGAAGCTCAAGAGCTTCGTTTTCACCAGTCGATGCGCCTGAGGGCACGCTTGCGCGGCCGATTACGCCGTTTTCCAATGTTACTTCAACCTCTACGGTAGGGTTGCCTCTTGAGTCGAGGATTTCTCTTGCATGAATTTTTTCAATCTTCATAATAATATGATTTTGACGTTATTTTCGCCACAAAAATAATTCTTTTTTCGCAATCGCGCTTCTTGCCAAAAGTCTATTTTTACACACATGCAATGCCTCTGCGCAAATATATTTTGCCATGTGTGCCACGTGGGTGCCGTTTTTACAACACCACTTGGCAAAAAAAGCCTTCAGACGCATAGCTGCACCGGTTATTTTCCGGCAAAAAGCGTGAGGATGTTGGCCGTGAAAAGTCTAACGGAAATGGCAAGTAGTATTATGCCGAAGAACTTGCGCATCAGATAGATTGCCGCGGCGTTGACTTTTCGTTCCACCCAGCCAATGGTCGATATCACCACGAAAACGAAAAGGCAGTTGAGCACCAGGGCGATTATGATGTTGGTCGACATGTATTCGGCCTTTAGCGAGAGCAGAGTGGTGAACGAGCCGGCACCGGCTATCAGCGGGAACACCACCGGCACCAGTGTGGCTTCCTTCATAGGGCCTACGTTTTTGAAGATGGTCACGTCGAGAATCATTTCGAGCGCAATGAGGAAGATTACCAGCGAGCCGGCAATGGCGAACGACTGTATGTCGACGCTGAACAGTTTGAGCATTGCGTCGCCGGCTATGAAGAATCCCAGCAGCAACGCAAACGATATTACCGAGGCTTTCCAGGCGCTTACGGGCCTGTCCTGCTTTTTGAGGCTTATTATCACAGGCGTGGAGCCGAAGATGTCAATCACGGCAAAGAGCACAATGAAGGCACTGAGTATCTGCTGCAGATTGATGTCGGAAAATGAAAACAACGATGCTGACATGGCTTTGTGTTTTGTGTGCGGTTACCAGTTTATGGAGTTGAAAATCTTGTCGGCAGCTCCGGCGTTCTGCAGAATGTAGTTGCCGGCGGCTTCCCCGGCCTTGCTCCGTTTTTCGGGATTTTGGGTGAGCAGGTCCATGGTCATTGCGAATGTTTCGGACGAAGTTATTTCGAAGCATCCTCCCAGTTGCAGCAGGGCTTCGGCTTCGCGGAACTTGTGGTGGTTGGGCCCTATTATCACTGGCACTCCGTATACGGCCGCTTCGGGCACGTTGTGTATCCCTACGCCGAATCCGCCACCCACATAGGCAATGTTGCCGTAGCGGTAGATTGACGAAAGCATACCGTAGGTGTCGACTATCAGGCAGTCGTAGCCGTGCATGTCCTTGTCACGGGCTTGCGTAATACGTATTGCCGGGCGCTTGAGCGCCGACATTATGCGGCTTATATGGGCTTCGTTCACTACGTGGGGCGCGAGCACAAGCTTCATTCCGGGGTTGGCGTTGAAGTAGGGAATTATTATGTCTTCATCGGCTTCCCACGAACTGCCTGCCACCAACACGTTGCCGGCCCCATCGGCAAATGTCCTGGCCTCGTCCACTTCCCTGGCTGCGTTGCGAATGTCGGTAACGCGGTCGAAGCGAGTGTCACCGGCCACCGAGGCATTGTCTACGCCTATGCCTGCGAGCAGGTGCCGCGAGTCGTCGTTCTGCACGAAGATATGCGTGAAACTTTTGAAAATCCTGGCGTAAGGCTTGCCGTAGGAGCGGAAAAATATCTGGTTCTTGCGGAAAATGCTCGACACACTGTATACCTCGCAGTTTGAGCGGTGGAGTTCGTCGATGAAGTTTTTCCAGAATTCATATTTTATGAAGAAAGCCTTTTCGGGGCGCACCATTCTGACGAAGCGCCTGGCATTGCGTGGGGTGTCGAAAGGCATGTAGCACACTATGTCGGCCCCTTCGTAATTCTTGCGCACTTCGTATCCCGATGGAGAGAAGAAGGTAAGCAGTATCCGGTATTCGGGGTGTTGTCGGCGCAGGCGTTCCATGAGTGGGCGTCCTTGCTCGAATTCGCCCAGCGACGAAGCGTGAAACCATACATAGCGGCTGTTTGCGCTTATGGCTCTTGCCAGAGTGCCGAAAATCTCGGCGTGCCCGTCAAGCAGCAGCCGGGCTTTAGTGCTGAACAACGAGGCGATTTTTACACAGAGTATATAGAAGAAGATACCTATAGTATACATCCGCCGTAATCTTTAGTCTTCCTTTTTGCCGAGTACGCTTATGGCGCGGTCCATGCGGCGCAGTGTTTCTTCCTTGCCGAGGAATGCCGAAATATCGAACACGTGAGGACCTATGCCTTCGCCTACTATGGTGAGACGGAAGGCGTTGAGCACATTGCCGATACCGTAGCCCTTGGTTTCAATCCATTGCATCACTGCTTTCTCCTGGCCTTCGATTGAGAAATTGTCGGTGGCGGCAAGCAGGTCGCGCAGTTCGGTCATCACTTGTGGCGAATCGGTTTTCCAGCGCTTTTTCTCTGTCTTGGCATCGTATTCCGTGGGGGCCAAGAAGAAGAACTTGCATAGCGGCCAGAGTTCTTGCACGAAGTTTACGCGGCCCTTCATCATCTCTACCACCTGAGTCACCCGCTCCATTGTGCTGTGAATACCGTTGGCTTTGAGTATTGCGTTGAAGTCGGGCGCCAGTTGTGCTGAGGGGGTGTTTAGAATGTATTCGTGGTTGAACCATTGCGCTTTCACAAAGTCGAACTTCGCTCCGCTGCGACTACAGTGCTCAATGTTGAATTTCTCTGTCAGTTCGTCGAGCGAGAGTATTTCCTGGTCGTCGCCCGGATTCCATCCCAACAATGCCAGGAAGTTTATCACAGCCTGGGGCATGTATCCGCTTTCGCGATATCCCGAAGAAACTTCACCGCTCTTGGGGTCGTGCCATTCAAGCGGGAATACCGGGAATCCTAGGCGGTCGCCGTCGCGTTTCGATAGTTTCCCCTTGCCGTCGGGCTTGAGCAGCAGCGGTAGATGGGCAAAGCGCGGCATGCTGTCGCTCCATCCCAATGCGCGGTAGAGCAGCACGTGGAGCGGCGCCGACGGCAGCCATTCTTCGCCGCGTATCACGTGAGTGATGAGCATAAGGTGGTCGTCTACCACGTTGGCCAAGTGGTAGGTTGGCAATTGGTCGACCGACTTGTAGAGCACTTTGTCGTCGAGCACCGACGAGTTTATTACCACTTCGCCGCGTATCATGTCATGCACGTGTATGTCTTCGCCGCCATCGATTTTCAGGCGTAGCACAAACTGTGCACCTTCTCCGATAAGTCTTTCCACCTCGTCAGCGGGCAGAGTGAGCGAGTTGCGCATCTGCAAGCGTGTGGTGGAGTCGTACTGGAAGTTGGGTGTGCGCTCGCGTGCCGCTTGTAGTTCCTCGGGGGTATCGAAGGCGATGTATGCCTTGCCTTCGTCGTAGAGCTGGCGGGCGTATTTGCGGTATATGTCGCGGCGTTCCGACTGGCGGTATGGGCCGTAGTCGCCGCCGAAGCTTACGCCTTCGTCGAAATTGATACCGAGCCAGCGGAACGATTCGAGTATGTAGTCTTCGGCTCCCGGAACAAAGCGGTTGGAGTCGGTGTCTTCGATTCTGAATATCAGTTTACCGCCGTGCTGGCGTGCGAAGAGGTAGTTGTATAATGCAGTGCGCACGCCGCCGATGTGCAGGGGCCCTGTAGGGCTTGGGGCAAAACGTACGCGTACCATATTGTTGCTCATTGGGTGTAAACAATTGTATTTGACGTGCAAAGTTACGCAATTTGGCGCAACTTGCAAAAGGGTAGTGTCTGACTACGTGTGTAAAGAAAGCGCAAAGCATCTCGAGGCCTTGTGGCGTGGTCAGGATGCTTTGCGTTATTGAAACGGGAAATGCGGGCTTTTTTCGCTATTTCATCTCAA
This sequence comes from Bacteroidaceae bacterium, assembly GCA_963625145.1. GTDB lineage: Bacteria > Bacteroidota > Bacteroidia > Bacteroidales > Bacteroidaceae > UBA6398. Next base: position 10,698 of record CAVFSQ010000005.1, read on the forward strand.
CTTTGAGATTGGTGATGCGGCTTTTGAAGTTGCCGGCCTGCCGCAGCGGGAACACGAGGGTCTGGTGATAGTTCATGTGCTCGCTGGGTTGGTATACTATGGGCTCGAAGGTGTAGGTGCCTTCCACCAGATAATGGGCGCGGTCGCTTTCGCGTACCACATAAAGCGGCTTTATGCCGAGTACCTGCCTTTCGTTGCCGTCAACGATGAGGCGCGTTTCCCGGTTGTTGCCTTCTATCGTTATGGTATGGGTTTCGCCCGCCGGTATGCGGTAGTTGAATAGGTTGCGGTAGCCGTCCCGTTCAAATCCCAGTTTCCCTTGCTTGGGATCAGAAATGTAGACTGTGGCGTTGGCCGACTTGAACAGCACTGTGCCTTTGTCTTCCTGCTTGCCGTCGACGGTGAACGTCACTGCGTAGTCGTAGCCCACTTCCTCGACGGCGAGTTTCTCGCCGGCATTGACTGTGGCTTTTTCGAAAGCTACGGTGCCAGGTTTGCTGAGGCGCCCAAGTTCGTTGACTCCCGGGCCTTCGCTCAGATTGTTGCGCTTGCTGTTAAATTCGTCGTAGGAGAATGTGGTGTGCTT
>CAVFSQ010000005.1:11315-11803 GCA_963625145.1 Bacteroidaceae bacterium
AGGCGCGGTGGTGTATGTCTTTTGTTGAAATGCCGTTGCCGGTATGGTCGTTCCATACGGCGAACATGCCGCCAGCGATGCACGGGTCGTTTTCCTCAAAGGTGGTGTTGCCCATTACGGCCGGGGTGTAGTGCTCGTATAGGTATTGGCAGTTGAGGTAGTCGTAGTAATAGCCTGCGGCGGGCACAATGTATACCCAGCCGTCGGGAATGCTGATGAACTTGTATCCAAGCTCTTTCATTTCGTTAGGATCGGCATAACCATTGCTCCAGAGGTGCATGAGCACGTTGTCCGACTTTACGGGAGTGTCGCCTTTAGCGTGGGTGAGAGAGCCCCACACCACGGCTTGCTTGCCGTAGCTTTCAACAAACTTTATATAGTAGTCGGTGAAGTAGCGGAACTTTTCAACCACATCTTTGCAGGCATTCGAATATTCGTCGGTGCCGATGTGCACGCGCGGTCCGCGGAATACTGGCTCCTTGCCGCCG
>CAVFSQ010000005.1:11839-22778 GCA_963625145.1 Bacteroidaceae bacterium
TTGCCGCCGATGTATTCCTTCCAGAGCCCATCCATGAAGTCGTAAGTTTCCTGCTTGAATAGGTCGAGGTGGTCCATGCCGAATTCCTTGCTTCCTATTTCGGGTTTGTAGCGTGTGAAGGCAAGCGAGTGGGCGGGGGCATCGATTTCGGGAATTATCTCCACTCCGTTTTCTTCGGCAAGTTTCTGAAGTTCGATGAATTCCTTCTTGGTGTAGGAGCCGTCGGTTGCTGTCAGGCCGGGATAGGTGTCGCACTCCAGACGGAAAGCTGTAGGAATCTTGTCCCAGTCGTTGCCGAAAAACTGCCCGAAGCCTACGTCGTTGAGATGAATCTGCAGGGTGTTCATCTTGATGTATCCCATAATCTTCACAAGGTTGCGCAGATAGTTCATGGGGATGTATTTGCGCCCGCAGTCGAGCATGAAGCCGCGCATGCCGTATTCGGGAGAGTCAACGGCCTTGCCTTTGGGCAGACGACCGTCCTTGTGCTGCTCGGCAATCTGCAGCAGCGTGCGTGTGGCCCAGAATGCGCCGGTCTTGGTGGCCGCTCCGATTTCAACGGCATTGCCTATCGTTAGGGTGTAGCCCTCCTGTCCGAGGCTTTTGTCCTTCACTGCGACAAGCACAATGTCGCCTGTCTTAGCCTTTCCCGAAACCACGGCAAGGCTTTTGCCCGTCATGGCCTTGTAGTCGACGGCAAGTTGTTGGGCCACGCTTCTCATGGCCGACGATTTGGCAATTACGCGCCCCGACAGGGTGGTGGCGCCTTCGGTGCCGGTCCATGTCTTTAGTTCGGGCACGGTGAATGGTTTGGGGTTGGTTTCTGCCCGTAGGGCACTTGCGGGAAGCAGGCTTATTGCCGCCAAGACAAGCAACTTTCTCGCTTTAAGAAGCTTTTTCATACTCAATGTTTTGAAAGTAAAATTTTACGGTTTCTTCGACAAAGATAGCACAACGGTGTGAGAAAGCAAAACGAAGTCAACTCGTTGGCTGAATTAAATCAAGGCGCTGCTTCATGTTCAGTTGGTATAGTGGAACTGTGGAATTTTGCGGCTTTCACGTTTTTCGCTATTTTTGCATAACAGCATGCTGCTGGGAGAAGGACTTCTGCGGCAATGCCAAAAACACAACAGATTATGGAAACTACACGTCAGAACAAGATAGCCCGTCTGCTGCAGAAGGAACTGAGCGGGATTTTCGAGCAGCAGACCAGGCTGACTCACGGCATCATCGTGAGCGTAAGCAAGTGCAGAATAAGCCCCGACCTCAGTATATGCACATCATATCTCAGCGTTTTTCCGTCGGAAAAAGCTACCGAAATTGTGGCCAACATAAGTGCAAACGCCCGGTCCATTCGCTATGAACTGGGCAAGCGGGTGCGGTTCCAATTGCGGATAATACCCGAACTGCGGTTCTATGTCGACGATTCGCTCGACTATATACAGCATATCGACGAGTTGCTCGGAAAATAAAGCTTGTAGCCAGGTGAATTTCCCGTTTTTCATAGCGCGCCGTTACCTTTTCGCCCACAAGCGCCGGCATGCCATCAATATCATATCGGGAGTGGTAGTGGCCGGTGTGGCTTTTGCCACCATTGCCATGGTGTGCACGCTTTCGGTTTTCAACGGCTTTCAGGACCTTGTGGCTTCCCTTTTCACTGCATTCGACCCCGAGTTGAAGGTTGTGCCTGCTGAAGGGAAGACCATTGCGGCCGATGACCCTGCAGTAACGGCTGTCAAGAAATCGCCGTTGGTCTATGCTGCTACGGAATGCGTGGAAGGACTGGCTTTGGCACGCTACCTAGGCAACCAGACTGTGGTTACCGTGAAAGGCGTAGACAGCAACTATCCCGTTACAAGCGACCTTTCGAGTATACTCTACGGCGATGGCGATTTTGCCCTCAAGGCTGCCGACCTCAACTACGGCACTCCCGGCATACAGCTCGCACAACAACTGCAGTTGGGCGTGCGCTACACGGCACCGCTCGAAATATATGCCCCGCGAAAGGGGGAGCGCATTGATGCGGCCAATCCTGCGCAGAGTTTCAATTATGACCAGCTGTATTCGCCCGGCGTGGTGTTTTCGGTGAAACAGAAGAAATACGATGCCAATTACATCATAACCTCAATTGAATTCGCGCGCTCGATGTTCGAGAAGCAGGGCTGCATTTCTTCGCTGGAGCTGAAACTGAAAAGCGGTACCGACATCGCATCGGCGCAGAAGGAAATCGCAAAGCTTTGCGGCGGAAAACTCAAGGTGCAGAACCGCTATGAGCAGCAGGAGGACGTGTTCCGTATAATGCGCATCGAGAAACTTGTAGCCTATCTTTTCCTCACTTTCATACTCATAGTGGCATGCTTCAATATCGTAGGTTCGCTGTCGATGCTCATAATCGATAAGCGCGATGACATGCGCACACTTAGGTTTCTCGGTGCCGGCAATTCCACCGTTGCGCGTATTTTCCTCTACGAGGGACGTCTCGTGGCTTTGACCGGAGTTGTGGTGGGAATTGTGGTGGGGGTTGTCCTGTGTATGGCGCAGCAGCATTTCGGTTTGATAAAGATGGGTGACAACGCAGGGACATTCATCGTGAATTCCTATCCCGTCAGCGTGAGGTGGAACGATGTGCTGCTTACGTTCGTTACCGTCATTGTGGCCGGTTATGTCACGACATGGTATCCGGTGAGGTATCTGAGCAAGAAACTACTTTAATCTGTTTATTCTATGGGAAGCAGGGGATTTCTTATTGACAGGCCGCGGCTTGTTGTGCGTGCAGTGGCATTTGTGGCCGCTGCAGCATTTTCGCTTACACTTACATCGTGCTTTTCGGTTAAAGCCACTTCCGGGGAGGCTAAAAGCTCAGGCAATGTGCAGAGTGTGTCAATCGCATCAATACATCCTTGGGCAAAGAAACGTGTGGCCTATTTCGGCGACTCGGTTACCGATCCTGCCGTCATGGCAGCAAAGACGAAATATTGGGAGTTCCTGCGCGACTGGCTCGGCATAGAATCTTACGTATATGCCGTGAATGGCCGCCAGTGGGACGACGTTGCGCGGCAGACCGATGCGCTGGCCAAAGAACATGGCCAGGATGTGGACGCTATACTGGTGTTTATGGGTACAAATGACTTCAATGCCTCGGTGCCGATAGGGAGTTTCTGGTCGGAGATTTCAGGGAAAGTAGTTGCTGCGGCAGGGCAGCCCAAAAGCGAAACAACCCGCACACACCGCATACTGGCAATGGACGGCTCTACGCTCTGCGGCAGAATCAATATAGCGCTCAGCAAGATAAAGACCGAATATCCTACGAAGCAGGTAGTGCTGCTTACTCCTATACACCGTGCCTATGCCGAGTTTGGCGAGAGCAATGTGCAGCCCGACGAGAACTGGCAGAACGCGGCCGGAATATGGTTCGACGAATATGTGGAAACCGTAAGGAACGCGGGGAAAGTTTGGTCCGTGCCCGTTGTTGACATGAATGCTTTAAGCGGACTTTATCCTGTGCTCGACTCCAATACCCGGTTTTTCAACAATGCCGCCACTGACCGTCTGCATCCCAACAGCGAAGGTCACAGGCGCATGGCGGCTACATTGTTGTGGCAACTGATGTCGCTGCCCTGCACGTTCTGAAGACTGTTAGAGCATCAGGCGATAGATTTCTTCGGTGTCATCGGGATGCAATGCGAAGAAATTGCCAACCGGATTGCCCTTGTGTTCGTGAAGGCTTTTAACGAGCCGTGGTATGTCGGGGTTTCCTATGCCAAGTTGGGCAAGGGTCACGGGCATTCCTATTGAGACAAGAAACTCCTTGAAACGTTTTATCCCTTCAAGAGCATCGTTGGCATCGTTGCCTGTAGCGGTGACATGCCACACGTTGCGTGCCAGTTTTGCTAGGCGCTGCGTGCGGTGGCGTGCCATGAAAGTCTGGTAGGCCGGCGAGACAACAGCAAGTCCTGCCCCGTGGGTTACTCCGTAGATGGCGCTTAGCTCGTGCTCGAGGAAATGCGATGTCCAGTCTTCGGTAACCCCGGTGCCGCATATGCCGTTGTGGGCCAGGGTGCCGCTCCACATGAGGTTTGCCCTCAAATCGTAGTCGTAGGGTTGGGCAAGCACCTTTGGCGTGAAGCTGGTGATGGTGCGCAGCAAGGCTTCCGAGATGCTGTCGGTGACGTCGGTATGCGGGGTGTTGGTGAAGTAGCGCTCAAGTATATGTGCCATCATGTCGGTTGCTCCGGCTGCGGTTTGGTATGCCGGAAGGGTGAAGGTAAGTGCCGGGTTCATCAGTGCGAACTTCGGGCGCAGGGCGCACGGTGTCTTGAGACTTATTTTCTGCAGTCCGTCGAGTTTCGTTATGACACTGTTGCCCGAACCTTCGCTGCCGGCGGCTGGAATGGTAAGCACCACGCCTACGGGCATGGCAGTTTCAAGAGTTTTCTTTCCTGCCCAAAAGTCCCAGAAATCGCCGTCGTAGGGCACTCCTGCCGCGATTGCTTTGGCCGCATCGATTACACTGCCTCCGCCCACGGCTATCATGATGTCGGCATTGAATTGGCGGGCAATGCCAATGCCTTCGTAAACCATTGCGTCGGTAGGGTTGGGCTTTATACCGCCTAGGGAGGTGAAATCAATGCCAGCCTTGCGTAGCGAGTCTTCCACACGGCCCAATACGCCGCTTGCCACGGCGCTTCCGCCGCCGTAGACTACCACGGCGCGCTTTGCACCGCATTTTGCTGCGCATTCGCCGGCATAATTTTCAGCGTTTATCCCGAAATGGTATTCGGTGGGGCTGTAAAACAGAAAGTTGTCCATATTATTGTTGCGGTTTATATTTTTTCTGCAGATATTACGATGTATGGCGACATGAGGCGCGAGGGGACGGGAAACAGTTTTGCGGCATAGCTGAAAAGCCTTACCACTTTGCGTGCTATGGCATTAGCGACGCCTTTGCGCGGTTCCAGCCACAGCATGGGCTTGCGTGTGTAGGCTACCTTTACATCGCGCAGCGGCATGGCTGCCAACATTCCGCGCAGACGCGCCGGTATCATTGAATTGATGTTGTGGGCGTCGTAGTTGCGGCGGTCGAAGATGCGCTGTACCAGTCCGTTGAGCCCGCGGAAATTGGGCAGTGCAATAAACAGTGTACCGCCGGGTTTCACAAGGTCGGCATGGCGACGGATGACATCGGCGGTGTCGTCGAAATGCTCGATGAAGCCTATCGAGAAAACCAGGTCGTAGAGTCTCGCAGGGCTGAAGGCAAAGAAATCGCTTTCGATATATTCTACACACCCTTTGCTGAAGCCATTGCTTTCTTCAAGTCCTTCGATTATGGCAGGGTCAATGTAGAAGTCGAGCAGCGTGGGCGAGTATCCGTGCCGTTTGAAATATAATGACATTGTGCCCGGGAATCCTCCTATTTCGATTGCCGTGCGTCCGTTGCCTTCGAGCATGCCTTCGGGGAAGTATGCCTCGAATTCAGAGTGTAGGGGCACTTTTTCGTACACGTAGTTGTTCCAGTATTCTTTCCAGAAATTGTGGTCGGTAAGACTGTTCATGGTTTGCCGGTTTTATGTTTCATTTTGTTGACAATGAATCTGGCTTTCACCAGGGCTTTGTGGAATTTGTTGTAGTAGCGTCGGTACATGCGCTTGAAATGGCGTCTGGCTTCTGCGTTTTCAGTGATGCTCTCGGGGCGGAAGCATTCTATCTCCCCTTCATAGAGGTCGGTGGGCAGCAGTTCACCTCCCCCACAGTTAGTCCCCGTTTCGTCGAAGCCGTTGTTGGCTACCAGCGATTTTCCGGCGTTTACTGAGAGTTTGCCATTTACCAGCAGAGAGGCTTTCCACCGTATAGCCCAGGAGTTGTTTTTTCCGGCAATTTGTTTCTTCAGCATTTCGGAGAAGGGAAAGGCACCTTCGAAGTCGAAGGAGTTCAGCAGGTTGCGGCTGCGGAGGGCATCGAGCAGTTTGGCTCCCGAAGGCTCGAACAGTTGCCATGCGCGCTTCCATGTGGCCCATCCCCAACTGTCGGCATGGCTGATGAGGAATGTGGAGGGTAGGCCGTGCATCCTGAAGAGGTGCCCGTGCACGTTGCCCACGTTTTCGTCGTTTTCGAAGATGTCGAGGGCGCTGTTCATGAATTCTAGGAAATGCGGCGAGAACAGCAGGTCGTCTTCCACCACTATGATGCGCCCGAAGCGATTAACCACTTCGGTAACGCCGGCAATAACCGAGCGGGCAAGCCCGCGGTTTACGGGCGATTCGCTTACAGTTACCGATTTGAAGCCACAGATATTCCTGGCATATTTTCGGGTCTGGAGAACCTGCGGCTTATCGTTTGGGCCTTTCCATCCATCGCAGAACACGAAAAGGTCGGTTTGCACTGCCTGCGGGTTTTGCAGCAGGCTTTCTACGCACATCCTTGTGTGGTGGGGGCGGTTGTAGACGAAGAGGGCTATCGGTGCCGGTTGGCTCATGGTTGGCGGTCTTGGTTTTCGGCCAGCATGCGCTCGATGCGCTGCCGGTCTTCGGGGAATGTCAGCTTGATGTTGTTGTAGTCGCCCTGCACGAGGGCAATTTCCACCTCGGGTAAATATTTGCGCACCACCGAGCAATCGTCGGTGGCGCTGAAATCCTCGTGGCGCAGGGCTTCGGTGTAAGCCTCGCGCAGGGTATCGACGTGGAATCCCTGCGGTGTCTGCACGTTACACACCGTGCGGCGGTCGAGGTAGCGTTCCACCGTGCTACCAGCGGAAACCACAAGGCTGTCGGTAGCGGGTACGGCCACGCCTACGGCGGAGTATTTTCCGAGGACTTGGCACACTTCGGTGATGATGCGCTGCGAAACCATGGGGCGTGCAGCGTCGTGCAGCAGCACGTTGCAGGCTGTGGTGGGGCAGAGGGCGAGCCCTGCGTTGCCCGAAGCGAAGCGGTTGGGGCCGCCGCAGCATATGCCGCGTAGCTTTGTCCAGCAGTTGGCGGTGGCCAGGGCGCGTGTGGCGGCGGTGAATTCAGCATTGGTAACTATCACGATGCCCGTTATGCAGGGGTTAAGCTGGAAGGCGTCGACCGTGCGCTCAATCATGGTGCGCCCGCACAATTCTACGAACTGCTTGGGCACGCCGAAGCCCGCGCGGCTGCCTGTGCCGCCAGCAAGTATTACGGCTATGTTTTCAACGGTTTCCATAAGCGGTTTCCAAAATTACTCATTAATATGTATCTGCGCCTTGCGTGGCGGTGGATTTCTGTCGGGGCGTGTGGCGCATCAGGGTAAGCCCGTCGCGCACGGGGATTATCACTTTCTCGAAATCGTCGTCGGCCAGAGCACAGTCGTTGAAGGCGCGTATGCCCAGCGTCTGGCTGTCGCGGTCGTAGGCGCTGTCAGCCACATGCCCGTCCCACAACGTGTTGTCGGCAAGGATGTAGCCTCCGGGTGTGAGGAAGCGTTTGGCTAGGTTGAAGTATTCCACATATTGTCTTTTGTTGCCGTCGATGAACACCATGTCAAAGCGCAGCTCTCCGTTGGCAGCTGCGAAGCCGGGCAGGAGGCTGAGTACATCGCCTATGGTGTAGACAATGCTGGAAGCGTGTGGCGAGCCGGAGATCCATCGGCGTGCGAAGTCTTCCAGTTCGTCGTTGATGTCGAAGGTGTATATCTTTGCGCCGGGAGCGAGGGTGTAACTCATGGCGATGGCTGAATAGCCGGTGAAAGTGCCTATTTCCAGGATATTTCGGGGACGTATCATGTGCACCAGCATCTTGAGTAGTAGGCCTTCGGTGTGGCCCGACACCATATGGGGGCGTACAAGGCAGAGGTTGGTGGCGCGCCATAGGCGATAGAGGTATTCGTCTTCGGCCGAGGAGTGCAGCTCGATGTAGCGCTCCAGGTCCATCAGCCGCGTTGCGTTTCTGCCAACGCTTCGAGCGCTAGGCGGTAAGAGTCGAGCCCGAAGCCGCATATCACTCCCGCGCATGCCGGGGCAATCATCGATTGGCGGCGGAACGCCTCGCGGCTGTGCACGTTCGAGATGTGCACTTCCACTATGGGGGCGGCAATCGCCTTGATGGCATCGTGCAGGGCGATGCTCGTATGGGTGTAGGCGCCCGCATTGAGAATGATGCCGTTGCAGCCGAAGCCCACGGCGTGCAGGCGGTTTATAAGCTCGCCTTCCACATTGCTTTGGAAGAATCCTATTTCTATTTCGGGGTAGCGTTTGCGCAGCTCGTCAAGATAGCTGCTGAACGAAGAATGACCGTATATTTCAGGCTCGCGCACACCCAGAAGGTTGAGGTTCGGGCCGTTGATGATTTCAATTTTCATTTTGCCGGAAAAATAGTATTTTTGCAGTTCAACTTGCAAAAATAAGAAAAAACCATGAACTGTGACGACGAGGCGCACGGCGAAGTTTTGATGCGTCTTTACCGCGACTGGCTGTTGCTGGAGCGGAATGTGAGCCCCAATACCGTCAGCGCCTATACTGCCGATATAGGCAAACTGCTTAGCTGGCTGCAAGCATCGGACATCGAGCCCGAAAATGCCGAGCTTCGCGACCTTGAAGCCTTTGCTTCGGCGCTGCACGACGCCGGCATCTGCGCCCGCTCGCAGGCGCGCATCCTGAGCGGTGTGCGCTCGTTCTACAGGTTCCTGCTCCTCGAGGGGCGCATTGAGAGCCTTCCCACCGAGTTGTTGCCATCGCCCCGGCTTGGCGAGCGTTTACCCGAGGTGCTTGCCGTGGAGGAGATAGACAGGATGATATCGTCGGTTGACCTTTCGGAAACCGAAGGGCAGCGCAACCGTACGATAATAGAGATGCTGTATTCGTGTGGGCTGCGTGTGAGTGAGCTGTGCAACCTTCGTCATTCCGACATATGGCGCAACGAGGGACTGGTGCGTGTGCTGGGCAAGGGGCGCAAGGAGCGGTTGGTGCCAATTTCAGGGCGTGCGCTGGGCGAGTTGCGGCTATGGGAGGAGTGCCGGGGTGATATCGCAGTGTGCGCGGGGCACGATGATTATGAGTTTCTTAGTTTCCGGCGTGGGCGGAAATTGTCGCGCATCACGGTGTTTCATATAGTGAAGCAGATAGCCCGTGGTGCGGGGATAGCGAAGGAGATAAGTCCGCATACCTTCCGCCATTCGTTTGCCACGCATTTGTTGGAGGGTGGGGCGAATCTGCGTGCCATCCAGGAGATGCTGGGGCACGAAAGCATCAATACTACCGAAATCTATACCCACCTTGATGTCAGCCGTCTGCGCGAGGAAATAATGATGTACCATCCGCGCGCAGCGCGGAAATGAAAGTCCCCGGAAAGAGAGAGTTTTAAATACTTGAACGAATTATGTTTTACATAAAGTTTGTCATTCGCTCAATATATATTATCACGCTGAAAACGCCAGATTCTTTCAACTTCAATTTGCACAGGCATGAAATGAACTTCTTGTCAAATTTCCATATTTCCAATTTGTCATTCCAATTAGTGCGGTTTCCTTCAACACACACAAAATTTTGTTTCCGGGCGGTGAGAGCATGTCGCCGGAATATTTTGTGTGAGGTATTTGGGCTCTAACGGGACGGTTCCTGCCACTTGGACATTTGTTCTGTCATTTTCTCTTTCAAATCGCCGCTTGTGGGAATGACGAACTGGCGCACGGTGTTGTAGTAGCGGCATAGGTCTTCCCAATTGTTGGAAGGCATTTCGTCTGCGCTGTAGAGGATTTCCAGGCGGCGTTGCATCTCCGGCTTGCAGCCGGTATCAAGAATGTCGGAAATTCCAACTGAACCCTTGAATTTGTGGAAAGGAACATAAAACACCATTCCGTCTGCAAGGTTCTCCCATAAGGTGCCGTCGTTGTTGTACCATGAAGGAGTTCGCCCGAACGGGGTGCCATGTATGTCGAACCCTGTGGAACGGTTGCCGGTGAGTTGGAATGCTGCATCCCATCGCCCATCGTCAATGAGTTCGATGCCTTTTGAGGCAAAGCCGTATTCTCCGGGGTTTGTAAAAACGTACCAATTAAGGCACACTATTTTCACTTTGTCTGCGTCAAGCGCCCTCTTGATGCGCCATCCAGCCCTTTTCCCTCGCGGCGAATTGACGGCGTGGGGGTGGTTTTAGTATTACGAGTGCCTTGCGGTGCCCGTCGATGGCTTTCTGCTTTTTGTACTTCCGCAGGAAATTCGCAGCAATTTCCCGGTCGCGCACCGACGTGCGCTCGCCTTCGCGGTAATACGTGTTAGCCCGCAACCATTTTTTGTACTTGTAGGGTGAATTCCATTTTTTGTTGCTCCAGTCGAAGGAAATGTCGGTGAGTCCCAATGAAATCCGTCGGTCTTTGGGCAATTGCGCGTTTATGCGGTGCAGACTGTCGAGAAAGATGCTTCGGTTGGTTTTTTCCCAGATGAATCCATAGTCTTCGTTGCGAAGGTGTGTGCGGAGTGCCTTTTGGTACATTTCCTCGTCGGGTCAATCGGCAGTGACCAGCGAATCGGCTGATGCCGTCATGTTGACTACGCCTACTTCAGTGTATACGTGCCCTATTCGTTCGGCAAAGCGCCTGTCGGCCAGCAGTTGGCAGATGAAGCCGTATTGCGTGATGTCTCTGTGGTCGCGTTCGGCCAGTATCACTATGTCAGCCTTTTCAAAGAGGCGGAATATGTATTCTGCTGGCGGTTCTCCCCGTTCGTCAAGGCATTTCTTGTATTCATTGAAGTGTACTGAATTGGTTGTCACTTTTGCAAAGGTAGTCCTATTTCAGTTTACCCGAACGGCAGTTCCGAAAAGAATTGCCCGCAGTTTGCTATACTATTGGGTTCTTTTCATATGCCGCGTGGAATTGCTTGTACGCATAGCAGCAAAATTGTGTGCGCACAAAAGAAAAATTCTGAGCGCACAGCGGAAAAATTGTATGCGTATAGCGGAAAAACTCTATTATATAATTTGAAAAA